>JBEBBJ010000016.1:0-29198 GCA_041158445.1 Bacteroidota bacterium | reverse complement strand
GAGGTATTAGTCCCTTATACCGGCTTTACGCACATTAACTAAAGCCCTTCTACACTCAATCGGAAACCCTCGCCGTGCAGATTCAACAACTGGACGCGAGGGTCTTCTTTTAGCATCTTGCGCAATTTCGTCATATACACGTCCATACTGCGCGCATTGAAATAGGTGTCATCTCCCCAGATCAATTTTAAAGCATAGGATCTGCTGACCGGACGACCTAAGTTCTCGCAAAGCAGTTTCATTAATTCGTTTTCTTTCGGAGTGAACTTTAATTCCGTATCCCCAATGCTTAGACGCATTTTTCCCGGAACATAGGTATAATTTCCAAGGACAATTTCTTCTGCTAAACTAGGCACCGATTTATCAGAATGACTTCTGCGAAGAATGGCTTCCATGCGGGCTACGAGCACTTCCATCGAAAAAGGCTTGGTCAAATAATCGTCTGCCCCTACTTTGAAACCTTGGAGCGTGTCTTCCTCCATCGACTTTGCCGTAAGGAAAATGATGGGTACTTGTTGGTGATTTGCCCGAATGTCTTTGGCAAGCGAAAAACCGTCTTTCTTCGGCATCATCACGTCTAATAAACACAAATCGAACGAGCCTTTGACGAATAAGTCCAAAGCTTCATCCCCGTTTTGCGCCCAGGAAACGTGGTATCCCTTCTTCTTCAAGAACTCCGTTAACAATAAACCCAAATTAGGGTCATCCTCAGCGACTAAAATTTCAGGCGTTTTCGACATAAGGCAAATAGATTTCAAATGTACTTCCTTCTCCTAATTTACTTTTCACGTGTACCTTGCCGCCATGGGCCTCCACGATTTTTTTCACATAACTTAGTCCGAGACCGAAGCCTTTCACATTGTGCACGTTCCCTGTCGGAACGCGGTAAAAGGCATCAAAGATGTTGCTCAGCGCTTCTTTCGGCATGCCCATTCCGTGGTCTTTCACTTGAATGGAAATTCCTTGATCTTGAATACCTGCTAGGATTTCTACCTGCGGATTCGATGGACTATATTTTACCGCATTGTCAATCAAATTATTCAACACATTCGAAATGTGCACTTCATCTAATTCGACTGTGGAAGGCAGATTCCCTATGTATAACTTAAGAGACCCATTCACCGACTCAATCAGTGGTCCATTAATTTCTGCCACCTGATGCACCAGCGCACTGATATCCACTTTTTTGCGCTTCAGCGTGATCTCTTCTTTTTCCATTTGGGCGGTCTGTAGCACTCGCTCCACCTGCTGACCTAAGCGGGTATTTTCATCTTTAATAATCCCCAAATACCGCAAAATCGACTCATTTTTTCCCGGCTTCAATTCCTCTTGTAAAAGCTGAGTAGCTAAGGAGATCGAGGTGATAGGGGTTTTAAACTCGTGGGTCATGTTATTGATGAAGTCATTCTTCACCGTGGCTAATTTTTTCTGTCTTAAAATCGTCAGAACCGCGAAGTAAAAACAACCGATCATCACGAGTAACAACAAGCCAGAACCAGCTAGACTGAGTCCCATGGTTTGCCAAATATAGTTAGCTCTTTCTGGGAAATAAATTCTCAAATGATCCTGCGTCGGATGCAGGTCATTGGGAAATAAAGCAGCTGTAAATGCAGATTTTTGCGATTTGATTTCAGGAGAGGAGGTATAAACCCAATTTCCAGGTGTGGTCTCAATCCCAAATGAATAGTCCAGCGTCACATCTTTATCCGCTAATTCTTTTCTGATCAAGCTATCTAAATAACCAGGCTGAATCCGTTGTAATATAGGCCGATCTTTAAATAAAAAGTCTGAGAATACTTCTTTTGCTAACTGTGTTTTCTGTAATACTTTCTCCAAATCCTGTCTTTCCGACTTCTCTTTTGCAAGCTGGGCTTGAGACTGAGACTGACGATCCCCTAAATTTTGAATGAGTTGGTTCGTGTGTTGACGAATTTTTTTTATCACTTTTTGCTGTTCTCTCTTCAGCATTCGATTCATTTCCCTCTCTACTTTTATTCGCTGCCTAAATTCTTCTGGATCTTCATCTACCGTATATTCTTCCGTCACTTCAGCTAATTGCCCATTAGGTAACATGAAGGATTTACGCACGAAAATCACGTCTTGTCTCGGCGGAGTTAATACAGGATGTTCTTCTTGGATAGCGGGCTCTGCATACACAGGAGCTCGCTTTTTCTTGGGCTTGGGTGCACCACTAGCAATGGATTCGAACTTCTTTTGTCTTTCTGCCAAAACTACAAGTTCTTGTTTCTCTAATTTCCGAACGACTTGATCGAGACTGGTTCGAACGTCTTTGGCAAAATTCTCCTGTTTTGTTTCTAACATAAAACGCAACCAATACGCCTGAAACCCAATTAAACCTAACAGGGCAAAAGACATCAAGGCGATCAGTAAGCGTATTTTTCGTTTCGACATAGGAAAATAATTCGCTACAAATGTAAGAGATAATTAGCAGCCGCTCATCACATTAACACTCTTTAACATATATGAATTAATCGGTTTTCGTAAGTTTGCACCGGATCAAAAACCAAAATCATATGAAATACTTATTTGTCACCGCTTTAGCTATTTGCTTGTCAACATCGGCTTTCGCGCAAGAAAAACAAGAAGCTACCGTTAAAATTCTAATCAATGAAAACGGCAAAGAGCGCATCATCGAGAAGAAATTTTCTGATTTAGCTAAGGCTGATGCTGAAGTACAAAAGTTGAACGACTCGCTACAAATTACGGTCACTAACTCAGGTGGAAAGAAAAAAATCATCCGAATGGATGTAAATAAAAGCCACTCTCGCATGTCAGACCAACCGGGTAATGTCATCATTGAAAAGATCGAAGGTGGTGCTGAAGGTGGTGCAGACAAACGAGTAATTATTCGCCGCGGTGGACCAGGAATGACTTTAGCACCGGAAGCACATGAAAATGTGATGATCTTCCGTGGAGAAGGTGGCCCAGAAGGCTTGAAAAAAGAATTCAACATTCAATTAGATGGTCCAATAGGTGGACCTGGTAAGGGTTTGAAAATGTTAAAAGAATGGGCGGAAGAGAAAGGATCGAAAACAATCCACGGTCTTTCAGGCAAACAAAATCAGCCATTTAATGGCAAAATCAACGTTGACTTTAGCGCTCCAGAAAATGGAAATGTAACCATCGCCGTAACAGATGTGAACGGAAAAGAAATCGCAACCGAAACGGTGAAGGATTTCCAAGGTGATTATTTCGGTCAAATCGACTTGAAGAAAGCAGGTGCAGGCGTGTATTTCTTACGTGTTACACAAGGGAATGATGGCGCGGTTAGACGCGTAGAAGTAAAATAATCCGCTTAAGGTTTGAGAATAAAAAAGCCTGGAATTTATTTCCAGGCTTTTTTTATTTCCGCTCGGGCGATTTTATTTGCCCATGTTGTATAGAACGAAGGCATAAGAATCAGCCGTCAATTCAATCAGCTTAGCCGTATTAGATGAACCATGGCCGCTGTTTGTATCAATTCGGATGATCATTGGTTTCGCCGCTGTGTTCTTCTCCTGAAGTGTCGCCGCATATTTAAATGAGTGCGCAGGTACTACGCGGTCATCATGATCTGACGTAAATACCATGGTTGCAGGGTAATTCATTGCTTTGATATTGTGCAAAGGCGAATAAGCATACAGCGCTTTAAACTCGTCTGCATTATCGCTGCTACCATAATCTGCTACCCAGTTCCAGCCGATCGTGAATTTTTGGAAACGCAACATATCCATCACACCCACTCCTGGGAGAGCTGCAGCAAACAAATCAGGTCTTTGGTTAATCGCAGCACCCACTAATAATCCGCCGTTAGAGCGACCAGATGCGGCTAAATAAGCCGGGGAAGTATATTTCTCACGAATCAAGTATTCAGCTCCGGCAATAAAGTCATCAAAAACATTTTGCTTTTTCAACTTCATTCCAGCCTCGTGCCACTTCTCGCCGTATTCACTACCACCACGTAAATTAGTGACCACATAAATCCCTCCTTTTTCTAACCAAGGAATTAAGCTGGCAGAGAAGGACGGAGTAGAGCTAATGTTAAATCCACCATAGCCATAAATGATCGTTGGATTTTTACCGTTCAGACTAAGGCCCTTTTTGCTCACGATAAACATCGGAACTTGGGTGCCATCTTTGGACGGATAGAACTTTTGAACGACCGTATAATCTGATGGATCGAAGGCCAAAGTCGGTTTTTGAAATACCGTAGACGTATTCGATGCTAAGTCATAGCGGTAAATCGTCGGCGGAAAATTGAAAGAGGAATACGTATAGAACGTAAATTTATCTTCTTTCTCACCACCAAAACCACCGGCATTTCCTAAACCTGGCAAGGCCACAGTTCCTAATGCTTTTCCTGTGTAATCATAGATAGACACGCGGGAAGTCACATCTTTTAAATAATTCAAGAACAAGCGTTTGCCCACGGTATTCACCCCTTGCAAAGGCTCCGGTTTCTCAGCAACGATGGTTTTCCAGTTTTCCTTCGAAGGACTCGCTGGATCCACCCGAACAATTTTCTTGTTCGGTGCACCTTCATTCGTTTCCAAAATCAAGATATCACCATCGTTATCCACGATGCTGAAATCGTATTTTCCCGGTTCAGCCACAACAGGCTTGAACTTTGTTTCTTTTTTAGAAGCATCTAACACCCAAAGAGCATTTCCATCCAAACCTTTACCACGGTCTGAAATCGTCAAAAATGCGAAACGCTCGTCATCCGAAGTGCTTACCGTATGGAAGCGTTGTGGGTTTTTCGGATCCTCATAAACCAATTGATCTTGTGACTGAGGCGTTCCTACCGTATGAAACCACACTTGGTGATTCTCGTTTTTCGTACTCAATTCTTTCCCCTTACCCGGCTCTGGATAGCGAGAATAGTAGAAACCATTGCCTTTCCAAGCCACGCCACTCACCTTTACCCAGCTCAATTCATCCGCTAGGTTTTTGCCTGTTTCCAAGTCGCGAACGTAATAGGTTTGCCAGTCGCTTCCGCTTAAGCTCAGACCTACACAGGCATATTTTCCTGTTTTGTTCAAAGAGAAAACAGTTAATCGAGTCGTTCCATCCTTCGATAGGGTGTTAGGGTCGATGACCTGCTCTGGTTTCCCATTGAGGCCTTTTTGACGGTATAAAACGGATTGATTTTGTAAACCGCTGTTTTTGTAGAAATAATACCACTCGCCTTTACGAGAAGGGGCGGAGATTTTTTCGTAGTTACTAAGCGCCTCGATGCGCTTTTTGAATTCTTCGCGAAGCGGGATTTGGTTTAAATAACCGAAACTAACTTCATTTTGTGCCTTCACCCAAGCTTTAGTTTCCTCGCTATTATCGTCTTCTAACCAGCGATATGGATCCGCCACTTGAGTTCCGTGGTAATTATCGACGTGATCGATTTTCTTGGTAGCAGGGTATTTCATTTGGGCCAAAGCAGACGCAGATACGAGCATCATCGCTGCAATTAAGTGTTTAGATGTTGACATAGGTTTGATTTAGAATAGTGATCCTGTCTCGGCCCTAGGCGCTATCCCCACGTGGCGATACGCTTTTTCCGTAGCCTCACGCCCCCGAGAGGTGCGCTTCAAGAATCCCTCTTGTATTAAAAAAGGTTCGTATACTTCTTCGATAGTTTCAGCCTCCTCGCCACAAGCCGTAGCAATGGTCGTTAAGCCGACTGGGCCACCTTTGAATTTCTCAATGATGGTCATTAGAATGCGATTATCCATTTCGTCTAGGCCGTTTTGGTCTACATCCAAGGCATTCAAGGCGATTTCTGCGATTTTAACATCGATGGAACCATTGCCCTTCATTTGAGCGAAGTCGCGGGTACGGCGCAATAAATTGTTCGCAATACGCGGTGTTCCACGGCTACGACGTGCAATTTCATAGGCCCCAGACTCATCGATCGGCATATCTAAAATCGCCGCCGAGCGTTTCACGATTTTAGTCAATAAAGTGGCATCGTAATACTCCAGACGGGCATTAATCCCAAAACGTGCCCGCAAAGGCGAGGTCAATAAACCGGCCCGAGTTGTCGCTCCGATGAGGGTAAATGGATTCAATCCGATCTGAATACTGCGCGCATTAGGCCCAGAATCCAGCATAATATCAATCTTATAATCCTCCATCGCGGAATACAAATATTCCTCTACGATGGGATTCAAGCGGTGAATTTCGTCAATAAATAACACGTCGTAAGGCTGCAAATTCGTCAACAAACCCGCTAAATCGGAGGGCTTGTCTAACACGGGACCCGACGAAATCTTTAGGGTAGAACCTAATTCGTTCGCGATGATGTGAGATAAAGTCGTCTTGCCTAAACCTGGAGGCCCGTGCAATAAAACGTGATCCAAAGCCTCCTCGCGGGCTTTTGCCGCCCCTACGAAGATTTGAAGGTTGTCCACAATTTTACCTTGACCCGAAAAGTCCAAAAAGCTTAAGGGCCGCAAGGCCTTATCAAACTCCTTCTCTTGTGGGTTCAACGCTTCCGCATCCCCAGTTAAATAATCTTCACGCATCGTCGAAATAGTAAATTGAAATCAAAGATAATTTTTTTATTGAGAAGATTTTATAGTTTTGGAAAACCAAAAATCTGAACCTAAACTTATGTCATCCATTTTCATCGGCGAACTAGCCGGAACTGCTACCCTACTCTACCTTGGAAACGGCGTTGTTGCCAATATGTTATTAAAAGATACAAAAGGAAGTGGTACAGGATTATTAGCCATCGCGGCTGCCTGGGCCTTTGCTGTCACCATTGCCATTTATGTTTCCACCTATTTCGGAAGCTCAGGAGCCCACTTAAATCCCATCGTAATACTTTTATCGGAGCCCAATTAACGGGGGCGATGTTAGGGCAATTATTGGTTTGGTTGCATTACAAGCCACATTACGATGCTACGACAGATAAAGGAGCGATTCGCGCCTCTTTCTGTACAGATCCAGCGATCAAAAATACGCCATTCAATTTTATTTCAGAGGCCTTTGCGTCTGCGATTGCGGTAGTCGCCTTAGGTACTTTTTCAACGATTGAAACAGGATTAGGGCCATTTTTAGTCGGTATTTTAGTCTGGGCGATTGGTCTAGGCCTAGGGGGAACCACAGGTTATGCGATTAATCCAGCACGTGATTTAGGGCCACGCATTATGCACGCTATTTTACCTATTCCTAATAAAGGGGATTCCGGCTGGGACTATGCTTGGATTCCGGTATTAGGACCCGCTGCTGGTGCCGTGTTAGGTGCCTATATTTTGACTCTCAACTAATTGACTATGTACGTAGGATCCATTGATCAGGGCACGACGAGTTCCCGTTTTATCATCTTTAATAAGGCTGGAGAGATTATTTCGGTAGGCCAAAAAGAGCACAAACAGATCTATCCCCAAGCGGGCTGGGTGGAGCATGACTCGCACGAGATTTGGAAAAATACACAAGAGGTCATCGGTTTAGCCTTAGGCAAAGCGAACCTTTCAGCGAAAGATTTAGCGGCGGTGGGAATCACCAACCAGCGAGAAACTACCGTAGTTTGGAATAAAAAAACGGGCAAGGCCTATTATAATGCCATCGTTTGGCAGGATACTCGTGTGGGATCCGAACTAGCTGAATTAGCCAAGGATGGCGGAATGGACCGTTTCAGAGCCAAAACTGGACTACCATTAGCCACCTATTTCAGCGGTTTAAAACTACGCTGGTTATTAAATAATATCAACGGATTACGTGCAGACGCAGAAAAAGGCGATGCCTTATTCGGAACGATGGACACCTTTATTGCTTGGCATTTAACAGGTGGAGTTGATGGCGGAATCCATATAACGGATGTGACCAATGCCAGCCGTACCCAATTAATGGACTTGCAAACCTGCGCCTGGGATGATGAAATCCTGCAGGTATTAAGCATTCCAAAAGCCATGCTCCCAGAAATCAAATCCAGCTCACTCGTTTATGCGAAGGCGAAAGGGGTGCTAGGTGGCGTTCCTTTAGCGGGGATTTTAGGAGATCAACAAGCAGCTCTTGTAGGCCAAACCTGTTTCGACCCAGGCCAAGGCAAAAATACCTACGGAACCGGCTGTTTCTTATTGATGAATACGGGAACGAAAGCGATTCCGTCCCAATTTGGCCTATTAACAACTGTAGCATATCAATTAGGCAACGAACCGGTACACTACGCACTCGAAGGATCCGTAGCGATTACAGGTGCCTTAGTTCAGTGGTTACGCGATAATTTAGGGATTATCAAGCATAGCCCAGACATCGAAAAGCTAGCTAAACTAGTGGAAGACAATGGTGGCTGTTATTTCGTCCCTGCTTTCTCTGGTCTATATGCACCCTATTGGAAACAAGATGCCCGCGGCGCCTTAGTGGGTTTAACGCGTTATATCAATAAATCACACATCGCACGCGCTGCACTAGAGGCCACAGCTTTCCAGACTTGGGAAGTGTTAGAGGCCATGGAAAAAGACGCAGGCATACCGATTGCCTCACTTCGCGTAGATGGCGGGATGGTGGTGAATCAATTATTAATGCAATTCCAATCCGACATTATCGGTGAAGAAGTAATCTGTCCTAAGATTATTGAGACTACGGCTTTAGGTGCTGCTTATGCGGCAGGACTAGCGGTGAGATATTGGGAAAATCTAGATGACTTGCGGAAAAACTGGGGAATTGCTCACACGTGGAAACCTGCGATGGATTCCGAAAAGCGTACACATTACCGCAAGCAATGGAAGAAGGCGGTGACTAAAACTTTTGACTGGGAGGATTAGTATTTGCCCGGGTCATCCCATAGGCAGGACATGCGGCTTGTCTCGAACACGAGGCAAGCACGCAGGCCAATGCTAGGATTATAATTCCTTTTTTCATCTTATACCGAAGCTAACTTCGCTTTAGCTGGTGTTTCTTTTTTAGCTGCTACCGGTTCCCCAGACTGTTGATATCCTAAAATATCTAACATCGGTGCACTCTTTTGCTCTTCTGAGAATAAACGAGTCGTGATGGTTCCGTCTTCCAAACGGTCCACGATAACATGTTTAGGTGCAGGGATCAAGCAATGTTGAATTCCGCCATAACCACCTAGAGACTCTTGATACGCCCCAGTATGGAAGAAACCTACGTATTGACGCTCTGATTCTTCTTCAAAGATTGGTAAGTACAAGTCAGAACTATGGGCCTCTGTATTATAGAAATCCATCGAATCACATGTCAAACCTCCTAGGTTGACCTTTTGATACGGCATGCCCCAATTATTCACTGGAAGCATGATGTACTTCTGGTTCATTCCCCAAGAGTCAGGCAATTGCGTAATAAATGAGCCATCGATCATGTACCAAAGCTCCTTATCATTCTGTAGTTTTTGGTCAATAATCTCATACAAGACTGCTCCACTTTCACCTACGGTATAAGAACCGAATTCGGTGAAGATGTTAGGTACAGGTACGTTATTCTTATTGCAAATCCACGAGATCGATTCCACGATTTCATCGACCATTGCCTGGTAATCGTAATTAAACTGCAGAGAGGTTTGGATCGGTAATCCACCGCCTAAATCGATCGAATCTAATTCAGGACAGATCTTTTTCATTTCGCAATATTTGTACACGAAACGGCTTAATTCAGACCAATAATAGGCAGAATCCTTAATTCCCGTGTTAATGAAGAAGTGTAACATCTTCAAATTGAAACGTGGATTTGGCTTTATTTTTTCGTTGTACAAGGTATTCACATCCGAATAACGAACACCTAAACGCGACGTATAGAACGCGAAATCAGGTTCCTCATCCGTCGCAATACGAATCGCGATATTTACCTTTTCTGCTGTCACCGATTTCTCATAGAAATCGATTTCTTTTAAGTTATCTAATACCGGAATGCAGTTAAAACCTTCGTTGATTAGTTCAGAAATGTATTGGGTATACAAAGGCTGCTTGTAGCCATTGCAAAGAATATACGTCGATTTAGAGATTTTTCCTTGGTTGTACATATCGCGAATGATCGGGATATCGAACGCGCTAGACGTCTCTAAGTGTACATTTTGCTTCAAAACTTCTTCCAAAATGAAGGAGAAGTGAGATGACTTCGTACAATAGCAATAGGTATAGTTTCCTTTGTAATTGTATTTCTTGATCGCATTACGAAACAAAAGTTTCGCATTCTCGATGTGTTCGGAGATTTTAGGCAAATAGGAAACCTTTAGAGGAGTGCCATATTGCTTAATGATTTCCATTAAAGGCACATTGTTAAACAACAATTCATTGTTCTCATTGATATTGAACTCACGAGTGGGGAACTCAATGGTTTGATCAATTAGATCGATGTAATTTTTCATCTCTATGTTTAAATGCACCCGAGTTCACCTCGAGTTTGTGGAAAAACGTGCAAAACTGCAATAAAAGTATGTACTTTGCAAGACAAATACATATTAAGTTATTATGTCCAAAATTCATTTTATCGCCATCGGTGGTGCCGCTATGCACAACTTAGCCCTTGCTCTTTTAGCACAAGGACACGAAATAACGGGCTCAGACGATGAAATCTACGAACCTTCTAAAAGCCTGTTAGAAAAGCATGGCCTACTTCCAGCTGAATTCGGTTGGTTCCCAGAGAAGATTAACCAGGACATTGATACCATTGTTTTGGGGATGCACGCACGTGCGGACAACCCCGAATTGTTGAAAGCGCAGGAATTAGGTTTAAAAATCGAATCTTATCCTTCGTTCATTTACGAACAAAGCAAAAACAAGCAGCGCATCGTTATCGCAGGAAGCCACGGTAAAACGAGCATCACGTCGATGATCTTGCACGTTTTGAAGACGCTAGAGCGCAAATTCGATTACCTAGTAGGAGCTAGAATCGAAGGTTTTGATCTAATGGCTTCCATTACGGATGCGCCTATTATGATCATCGAAGGAGATGAATATTTAGCCTCCCCTATCGATCGCCGTGCTAAATTCCTTTTATATCAACCGCATATCGCCTTGATTTCGGGCATCGCTTGGGACCACATTAATGTATATCCCACATTTGAATCTTATACACAAGCCTTCGAAAATCTGGTGAAAGAAATGCCCAAAGCAGGTCACCTCTTCTTCGACAAAACAGATAAAACCCTGGAGGCCATCGCAGAATCTTGCCCGGAACATTGCCATTCAGAAGGTTATAAGGCACATGACTCGGTGATTCGCAACGGCCAAACTTTCTTAAAAGGAAATGATGGGAAGGAATATGGCTTGCAGGTTTTTGGAGAACATACCTTAAAGAATCTACAAGGCGCCTTGCACATATGTACACAATTAGGTGTAAATGAAACGGAGTTCTATACGGCAATTCAGTCCTTTAAAGGGGCTGCTAAACGCTTAGAATGGGTAGGCGAATCTGATACTCAATTATTATACAAGGATTTTGCGCACGCGCCATCGAAAGTAAAAGCGACTACGCAGGCCTTAAAAGCCCAATTTCCACAGCGAAAATTAGTGGCAGCTTTGGAATTACACACGTTCAGTAGTTTGAATCCCGCATTTTTACCTGAATACAAGGGTACTTTAGCGGATGCGGATGTGGCGATTATCTATTTGAGCGAGCATGCGCGGGCTATTAAACGAATGGATAAGATTGAAGAGGAAACGGTTCAAACCTATTTCAATCACCCGAACTTACTTGTATTGAGAGAGCAAGCTGAATTAAAGGAATACCTGTTAAAACAAAATCAGGAAAACCAAAACCTATTGATGATGTCTTCTGGCACCTTCGATGGTCTCGATTTTCCTGGATTAGCTACGGAACTCGGGTTAAGAATTCAATAATTGATCTAATTCTTCTTTAAATCCATTCAATAAAATCTCCTTCATGGAGATTTTACGTTTCTGAGTATTGATTTTACTCAAGGTAACTTTGTCTTCCATCATGCGCGTAGCTTCGGCTTCTGCGATAGCAGTTTCTAATTCTCCACGCTCCTTCTTCGCCATATAATCCATCTGGTTGATCATGATTTTCAACTGCTCGATCCGTGGCTTCTCATTCAAATTTGCATGGCGATACGAAATCACACGAAGCAAATAATTCATCTCAAAAATCTTATCGCAAATGGTACGGAAACGTTCTGCTAACGAACGATCCATGTTTTTCACTTGAGCAGAAATCTCTTTCCACTTCACTAGGTTAGCTTTCGCTAAGTCAGCGGTGGCTACGATATTAACCTGGTCTTTTAGACGCAATTCTAAATCACCAGCCATCGAAGTTAACTCAAGCACACGTGGATCTACGCGTGGTTTGTAGTCGATTCCTTTGATACGATTATATTTCTCGAAGAACATGTCATTCGCCTTCTTGAAGTTCTTCCAAAGCATCGACTGCTTCTTAGGAGGCAATCCTACCACATTCTTCCACTCTTTCTGAATTTCCTTCACTTTTACCACCGAATCATCGATGTCTTCCGCCTTACGCAATTGGTGAACTTGATCAATATATCCCTGTAAAATCAGGATTTTTTCGTCTATTTGACGGTTTTTCTCTTCAAAATAGCTCCTACGCTTCAAGAAAAAGGCATCTAATACCTCTTGAAATTCTGCCGTCAATTCGTCTTGAAATTGTTTGTCAACGGGGCCCGTTTTCACCCATTTCATCTTGACCTCCATCAATTTGTCCGTCGCTTCTACCACGTCTTCCTCTGCAGAGATTTCCTTCGCGTCTTGAATTAAGGCACGTTTGATTTCTAAGTTTTTAACTTGATTCGCCTGGATTAACTCTTTCAAGTAAACCTCGTGCTTATCTAATTCCGCTAATAGAGGTTCGAAATCACCTAAGCCATCGAACTCGATGAGGTAGGTTTTCATTTGTAAGACTTTGGTCAGAAACGAACCTTCCTTTCACCTTGCTTAAAGCGAGGTCAAAACGTTTCACAAAATAGGCTAATGCTTCCTCTTCTGAATTACGCACGAATCCAATTTCGCGCTCTGGGTAGCTTAAATAGGCGTTGATGAAAACTTTGCCGTCGCGGCAAAATCCAAACTTGTTTGATGTGGGCTGGCTCATATGTTTTAAAGAAAGAGCTTCAAGTATGTACTTTGGCTCAAATGTTAATCGTAATTCTTATTATGCCTCTAATTTATTTAAAAAATTGCGATATTTGTGGGTTGTACAAAATTAAATTTCATGAGTAACGAAACCATCATCTTTTCGATGGAGCGTGTGTCGAAAGTCATACCTCCTCAAAAGACCATCATAAAAAATATTTACCTGTCGTTTTTCTACGGCGCTAAAATCGGGGTACTCGGTCTTAACGGATCTGGAAAGTCCACTTTATTGCGCATTATCGCTGGAATCGACAAATCCTATACGGGAGATGTCGTTTTTTCACCAGGTTATACGGTGGGATTATTAGAGCAAGAACCACAATTAGATCCGAATAAAACGGTCATCGAAGTCGTAGAGGAAGCCGTTGTAGAAATCAAGAACCTGTTAAAAGAGTTTGACGAAATCAACGAAGCATTCGCTGATCCAGATGCTGATTTTGACAAATTATTAGCGCGCCAAGGCGAAGTACAAGAGAAATTAGACCACTTTAACGCCTGGGAATTAGATACGCGTTTAGAAAAAGCGATGGATGCACTTCGTTGTCCTCCATCTGATGCTCTAGTTAGCACACTTTCAGGGGGTGAAAAACGCCGTGTGGCGCTTTGCCGCTTATTATTACAAGAACCAGATGTCTTGTTATTAGATGAGCCGACTAACCACTTGGATGCGGAATCCGTAGACTGGTTAGAGCAACATTTACGTCAATATAAAGGTACCGTGATCGCCGTAACCCACGATAGATACTTCCTAGATAACGTGGCAGGTTGGATTTTAGAATTAGATCGTGGCGAGGGTATTCCTTGGAAAGGAAATTATTCGTCTTGGTTAGAGCAAAAGCAAAATCGCTTAGCACAAGAGGAGAAGACGGAATCACGTCGTCAGAAGACCTTGCAACGCGAATTAGAATGGGTTCGTATGGCGCCAAAAGCACGTCAAGCGAAGTCTAAAGCCCGTATTGGTGCGTACGAAAAACTCCTTTCAGAAGAGAACAAACAGAAGGAAGACAAGTTGGAATTATTCATTCCAGCGGGTCCCCGTTTAGGTAATAAGGTGATCGAAGTACAAGGGGTATCGAAATCCTTTGGCGATAAATTATTGTATGAAAACCTAAGCTTCTCCCTTCCTCCAGCTGGAATCGTCGGTATTATTGGGCCAAACGGTGCCGGTAAGACGACCCTTTTCAATCTGATTACAGGAAAGATTCAGCCAGATGCGGGGACTTTCGAAGTAGGTGAAACGGTGAAACTGGCTTATGTCGATCAAGAGCACAATCAATTAAAAGCGGAAAAATCTGTTTTCGAAACGGTTTCTGATGGAAATGATTGGGTGATGTTAGGTGGTAAGCAGGCGAATGCGCGTGCTTACGTGAGTAAATTCAACTTCAACGGAGCAGATCAGGAAAAGAAAATCAGCATGCTTTCGGGTGGAGAGCGTAACCGCGTTCACTTAGCGATGATGTTGAAGGAAGGCGCGAACGTTTTATTACTCGATGAGCCGACGAATGATTTGGATGTGAACACGCTTCGTGCG
The DNA here is from genome assembly GCA_041158445.1 of Bacteroidota bacterium. Classification (GTDB taxonomy): domain Bacteria; phylum Bacteroidota; class Bacteroidia; order Cytophagales; family Spirosomataceae; genus Aquirufa. Next base: position 14,600 of record JBEBBJ010000016.1, on the reverse strand, counting down.
CTGGAAGAAGGTTTAGAGAACTTTGCAGGATGTGCGGTAGTCATCTCCCACGACCGTTGGTTCTTAGACCGTATTGCGACGCATATTTTAGCGTTTGAAGGAGATTCGCAGGTAGTTTGGTTTGAAGGTAATTATTCAGAATACGAAGAATCACGTAAGAAACGTTTAGGGGACACAACTCCGAAACGTATTCGTTACAAGAAATTACAGTAATATGACATCAAGAGAGAAAATTCAGGCAGTCATTGACGAAATGGGTAAGGTGGTTATAGGCCAAGAGCGCCTGATTAACCGCCTATTAGTCGGACTTTTTACCGGCGGACACGTCCTATTAGAAGGGGTGCCTGGATTAGCTAAGACTTTGACAATTAATACCTTAGCTAAAATTCTCGACTTGCATTTTCACCGCATTCAGTTCACGCCGGATTTATTACCTGCGGACTTAGTGGGAACGATGATTTATAATCCGAAAAAATCGGAATTTGAGGTAAAAAAAGGGCCTATTTTCGCTCAGATTATCCTCGCTGATGAGATTAACCGTGCCCCAGCTAAAGTGCAATCTGCCTTATTAGAGGCGATGGCGGAGAAGCAAGTGACGATCGGGGATACGACCTATCCATTAGATAAGCCTTTCTTGGTTTTAGCGACTCAAAACCCGGTAGAGCAAGAGGGCACTTTCCCGCTTCCTGAGGCGCAGGTGGATCGTTTTATGCTGAAGGTTTTCTTGAATTACTTAGATAAAGATCAAGAGTTAGCCGTGATGCGCCAAAAGTCCAACATGGACTTCAATTACGAGCCTAAAACTGTATTGAACGCAGAAGATATCGCCAAAATCCGCAAAGAAATCAACGAAATTACGATTTCGGAGACTTTGGAGAAATACATCATTGAACTCGTATTTGCGACGAGAAATCCGGCTGAATATGGTCTGACGCAAGAGGCGGGTTATATCCAATTCGGGGCTTCACCGCGTGCGAGTATTCAGTTGAATTTAGCCGCGAAAGTGATGGCTTACTTAGAGGGGCGCGATTATGTGCTACCGGAAGACATCAAGGAAATGGCTCCGGATATCCTGAATCACCGCATCATTTTAAATTATGTGGCGGAAGCGGATAACATCACGACTTTGCAAATCATCCAATCTATTTTAAGTAGCGTCGCAATTAATCGCTAATTTTTTGGGTAAAATTGGGGTATTTATTGCTTTTAGAGCAAAATAGATCCTTATGAAATACCTTGTTATCCTGTGCCTTTTCTTTTTTAGTTTCACTGCGACCGAGCCTATGCGCGTATTCCTGATCGGGGATTCGACGATGGCAGATAAGGTTTCGGCAGACTTTCCAGAGACAGGTTGGGGGATGCCTTTTTCACAGTTGTTTAACGAAGCTGTGGAGGTTCAAAATCACGCATACAATGGCCGTAGTACGAAAAGCTTCCGTAGAGAAGGCCGTTGGGCGAAGGTATTTAATCAGATCAAAAAGGGGGATTATGTGTTGATTCAGTTTGGCCATAATGATGCCAAAGTCTCAGACACGAGTCGTTACGCCCCTGCCCAAACCGACTTCCGTGAGAACCTCATTCGCTATGTTCGCGAGACACGCTCAAAAGGCGGAATTCCTATCTTATTAACGCCTACACAACGTAGAAAATTCGATTCCACAGGTGTGTTTGTCGATCAACACGCAGATTATCCAAGTGTAGTTCGCGAAGTAGCTACCGCTGAAAAAGTACTTTTAATCGACGTAGAAAAAGAAAGCAAAAAATACATCAGCGCCGAAGGGCCTGAGGGAGCTAAAAAAATGTTCCTACATTACCCCGCTGGGATTTTCAAGAAGTTCAGTAAAGGAGTAGCGGACGATACGCACTTCTCTCCTTTTGGGGCGAGAAAGATTGCATCGATCGTCGCTGAGGCCGTTTTAGCTTCGAATGAACACCTGCGCAGCTTCTTAAAGAAATCCAGTTTCTCTCAGAAATATGCTTTTGAATTGCCTAATGTAGCAGAAACGGCATTTAAAAAAGATACCTTTAATATCGTTTCCTACGGAGCCGTTTCATCCGCAAGTGCCTTGAATACGTCATCGATTCAACAGGCCATCGATATTGCCGCCAAACAAGGTGGTGGCGTAGTGCGCGTACCAGCTGGCTTTTGGGTGACGGGTGCGATCACCTTGCGTTCGAATATTAATTTTCATTTAGATGCAGGTGCGGTCTTACAATTCAGTGCAGATGCCGCACAATATCCCTTAGTTCGAACAAACTGGGAGGGTGTCGATGCGATTCGGGCTCAATCCCCTATTACGGCTATCGGCGAGCGCAACATTGCGATTACTGGTGCTGGTATCATCGATGGAAACGGAGAAGCCTGGAGACCGGTGAAGAAAGGAAAATTAACGCCGGGCGAGTGGGACAAATTGGTTCGTTCGGGTGGCGTATTGGATGAGAAGAAAGATACTTGGTATCCGACTGATCGTGCATTAAAAGGTTCGAAACTGGATCAACCTGGCGTGATTGCAGCAGGTTTTACAGAGGCCAAAGCCGAGGAAATCAAAGAATTCCTTCGCCCTAATATGATCTCGCTTCGCGAATGTGAGCAGATTTTATTAGAAGGGGTTACCTTCCAAAACTCCCCCGCTTGGAACGTTCACCCTCTTCTTTGCAAGCACCTAACGGTAGAAAACATCACGGTTAAAAACCCCTGGTTTGCACAAAACGGCGATGGCATCGACATCGAGTCTTGTGAATATGTGTCCGTTCGCAACTCCCGCTTCGATGTGGGGGATGACGGAATCTGTTTAAAATCAGGTAAAGATGCGGAAGGCCGTAAAAGAGGTCGCCCAAGTGCGCACATCACCATCGATAATTGTGTCGTATTCCATGGCCACGGCGGTGTCGTAGTGGGAAGTGAGATGTCAGGTGGGGTGAACGACTTATTCGTGTCGAACTGCCAGTTCTTAGGAACTGACGTAGGTTTACGCTTCAAAACTGCCCGCGGTCGCGGTGGTGTAGTAGAAAATGTCTACATCCAAGACATCAGTATGAAGAACATCTCAGGCGAGGCCATCTTGTTCGATATGTACTACCAAGGAAAAGATCCAGTGGCGACATTCGGGAATGGTGATGAAACTCCTAAAATCGAAAGCAAGCCTGTCGATGCTGGAACGCCTCAATTCAAGAATATCTACGTAGACCGCGTGGTTGCGAAAGGCGCAGAAACCGGATTATTAGTGCGTGGACTTCCAGAAATGCCGATTCACCACATTAATCTATCTAACCTAGATATTGAGGCGAAGCAAACCTACCGCGTGATAGAGGCAACGGATATTCACCTTTCGAATGCTAAATTCAAGCAGACTGGCGATAAGAAACCGGAATTGATTAATGTGAAACGCTGGAAACTGAACTAATATGGCTTATCCATCCATCTACCTCGCTTCCACAACAGAAGAACTTTTCAAACGAATAGATCAATTGAATCCTAAGAGCAAGGCTCTTTGGGGTAGAATGACGGTGGGCCAAATGTTCTCCCATTGTTCAGTACCCTACGAACAGATTTTGGGATTAAACACCGATCAACCTCCTTTCTTAATGCGGGTGATTCTAACCCTTTTCTTAAAGAAATCGATGGTAAATGAGGTTCCTTACAAGCGAAACCTACCCACGGCACCTAGTTTTATCCGAACGGATGCCTATGATTTCGAAACTGAAAAAAATCGCTTAAAAGGCTATCTACAAACTATTCAAGAAATGGGTGCTGAACAATTATCCAACACCCCGTCTCTAAGCCTGGGAAAACTGAGCGCCATCGAGTGGAACAACCTGCTTTACAAGCACATTGACCACCATTTGGCTCAATTTGGGGTATAGTTTATCGCTCAATTACGACACTCGGATCGATCACATATCGGCCAGATTGATCTCCATAAAGGGATAAGCTGCGGTCACAAATTTGGCAAAAAATCCGGGATATTTATCAAATAAGCGTAATTTTACGGCATGAGTGAATTAGCTGAGTTAAAGAAAAAGATCCCTACCCAGGTGGCGGTCTTAGGTGGAGGAAGCTGGGCTACGGCTTTAGTGAAAATCCTTTCGGAGAATAATGTGAAAATTAAATGGTGGATCCGCAGGAAGTCGGACGTGGAATTCATCCGTAAATACAATCACAATCCCAGCTATTTGACGGATGTGGCCATCAATCCACGTAAAGTGAAGACCTACAGCAAGATGGTGGATGCCCTTGCGGGAGTTGAATACATCATCCTAGCGGTTCCTGCCGCCTTCATTCCGAGTACCTTAAAAGACTTAAATAAGAAACATTTCGAGGGAAAAAAAGTGGTTTCAGCCATCAAGGGTATGATTCCAGATGAAAATCTGTTGGTAACGGATTGGATGGAGCGTGCTTTTAATTTGCCTTTAGGCCAAACCTGTGTCATCGCTGGCCCTTGCCACGCGGAAGAGGTTGCCTTAGAGAAACAGTCGTATTTAACGATTGCTTCGCCGGATTTGAGTCTAGCTCAATCCTTTTCGAACCTATTGAATAGCCGCTTTTTACAAGCGCATGCCATCCAGGATTTGTATGGCGTAGAATATTGTGCCGTTATCAAGAACATCGTGGCGATGGCTTGCGGTATTACGCGGGGATTGGGTTTTGGGGATAACTTCCAGGCCGTGCTCGTGAGTAATGCGATGCAAGAGATCAAGATATTCTTGGATGTCGTTTATCCAGAGAAAAACCGCGATTTGAATAGCTCTGGTTACTTAGGGGATTTGCTCGTGACGGCCTATTCGCAGTTTTCGAGAAATAGAACCTTTGGAAATATGATCGGCCGCGGGTATTCCGTGAAGTCCGCTCAGATTGAGATGAATATGATTGCAGAGGGCTATTATGCCGTGCGAAGTATCTACAGCATCTCGCGTCAGCACAACATCAAGTTGCCTATTATCGAGGCGGTGTATAACATCGTATACGAAAAAGCGAATCCGATGTTAGAGATGAATAAGCTGAAGGGTTTCTTAAAGTAAGAAAGAGCGAATTAATTCGGCTGTTTTTGCCAAAGATTCCGCCGACGGCTTCATCTTCTCCTGCGAGAAATTAATATCCAACATACGATTCATGGGTACCAAATGCACGTGTGCATGCGGCACCTCTAAACCAATCACCGCCACTCCCACACGTTTGCACGGAATCGCCTTCTTAATCGCAGGCGCAATCGTCTGTGCAAACTTCATCAAATCACCCAGCAATTCCGGCTCCAGATCGAAGATGTAATCCACCTCTTGCTTGGGGATCACTAATACGTGACCTTCCACTAAGGGCATCACATCTAAGAAAGCGAGAAAGCGATCGTCCTCTTTGATGAGGTGACAAGGGATTTCTTTGTTGACAATTTTGGTAAATATCGTGCTCATACTAGTCGATGCGTTTCAAATTACACTTCGTGATCGGCTTAATAATCATAGGCACCTTCTCTAATTTAACAGCATCAGAATCTAGGCCAAAGTACTTGTCTTCCGAATGCGTAAACTGCTTCACGAAGAAATAAGCCTTCATGACCATACGATCTAATAAAGGAAGTTCGTTATCGTACGACAAGAATTTCTCCAATACGACGAAACGGAAATCACCGATCACATTTTGCTCATTCAAGGACTTGTAACGAGAGGTAATATCCACCTCGCCACGTGCCACCATTTCTTCTACCACCTTACGGAAGTACAAGTTAATGCGTTGCTCCACTTTAAAACCTAATTTAAAGTTCACCTTGATGATATCATCCGGTTCGATTACCGTCACTTTGTATTCCATTGCATACGGATCATCCAAGGTATCCACGTGGACGAACCAATAGATATCGGCACGCTTCGGACGTCTTTGGAAAATAGAATAGATAATCTTCGATTCGATGTCTGATACACGACCCGCATTGGACATGAAGACCAAGTGCGTCGCATATTTCGGAATCGTTTCATCCTTACTCAACTCTTTTAAAGGCTCGATATAATCCGATAACTTCTCGTATTCAGTTAACTTCTTCTTGATGCGCGTCGCTCTGAACCATACCCACATGATCAAAATAATGACCCCTGCGATAAATAAGGAAACATAACCACCATGCCAGAATTTCTGCAAGTTCGCCACTAAGAAAGAACCTTCTAAAGAAACGTAAACGGCTAAGAATAAGAGAATCCACCACATGTCCACCTTCTTAATATGCAAGTAATACGCCATTAAAGAGGTCGTCATTAACATGGTCAACGTGATCGCTAGACCATAGGCCGCTTCCATATTCGCTGATTCTTTAAACCACAAAACAACTCCTACACAACCCATCCACAACATAATGTTGATGGAAGGAACATATAACTGTCCTTTTTGATCAGATGGATAAACCAAACGAACGCGTGGCCAAAAGTTCAAGCGAATCGCTTCTGAGATTAAGGTAAAGGAACCCGAAATCAAGGCCTGCGAAGCGATAACCGCCGCTGCCGTTGCAATCATAATACCCGTGAACAAGAACTCACGTGGTAACAATTCAAAAATTGGTTTACGTACGCCTAATAATGCCCCTTCATGAGCTAATAACCAGGCTCCTTGTCCGAAATATTGTAAAATCAACGCAATCTTCACAAAAATCCAGCTCACCCGAATATTCTCTCTTCCACAGTGGCCTAAATCAGAATAAAGCGCTTCCGCTCCAGTTGTACATAAAAATACTGCTCCAAGCGTCCAGAATCCGGCTGTTCCTGATTGATGAGTCGTCAATAAATCCCAAGCATAATAGGGTGAAAGAGCTCTAAAAATAGACCAATCTTGACCGATCCAAATCAGTCCAGTTAGGCCTAACATAGAGAACCAAACTAACATAATTGGTCCAAAAAGCTTTCCAACGACCTTAGTTCCAAAGATTTGGAAGACAAAAAGTACCGTCAAAATAACGATCACAATAGGTACCGTATCCGTCACAAATGGGGTTCCATCCGCGTGATGAAGCATCTTTAATCCTTCAATCGCAGAAGAAACGGAGATAGGCGGTGTAATAATACCATCCGCTAAAAGCGTTGCTCCACCGATAATCGCAGGAAAGGTGAGCCACTTTGCATGGCGTCTAACTAAAGCAAAAAGGGCAAAGATCCCGCCTTCACCCTTATTATCTGCCCGTAAAATTAAAATCACATATTTTAAAGTCGTCTGTAATGTCAACGTCCAAAAAATACAGGATAATCCGCCTAAAACGGTTAATGAATTAATCGGATTATCTCCGATGATTGATTGCATTACATACAAAGGAGAGGTTCCAATATCTCCGTAAATAATCCCCATTGCCACTAATAAACCTGCGGCAGTGGCTTTACTTTTGTGTTTGTGTTCCATTATTAATCTCTAGGGAGTAAAAGTCTTATCAAACGGCTTTGTTTTTGTTACTAAATAAGTGCAAAAAATGCTCAAAATTGTACTATTTCTATCTGTTTTCTTGAAATATTTCAAGAAACGGATGCAAATATAGATTTAATTTCCTGATAATGAACTTCCTGTGAAATTAATTTAAGACGTAAGTATCAACCGATTCTCCTGGCTCGATTTTAAGCACTCTCGTTAGTACTAAAAGCACTAATTTTCTGGAAGCCAGCCAGGTAGGAATTTTGGCCTCCAATGCTAATTCTGATAAGGTAATTTTACCTTTCTCCCGCACGTAATCCAATAGAAAACGTTCTACATCACCGTAAGCAAAGCTAATCCCCTCTTCATTCTCCCTTCTCAAAATTTGTTTCATTTCCTTGCTTGCCTGAATAGTGCGATCTTTCACGCGTACAAAGCAGATGGGATGCGGATCCGTTTCGAGTTGGACAAAATGAGGCTTATCCACACTTTCATATACTTGATAAACTAAAACGTCCCGTCCATTATCTAATCGAATTCGATAAGCGCGGTAAGTGAAGGCGGGAAAACAATATTTCTCGATGGCCCGCTCTAATAAGAATTGCTCTTCTTCGGCGAACTTCACTCCTTCTATAACACCCGCATCACTCACCCCTACGAAAAGATGACCTCCTTCGGTATTCGCAAAAGCAACTAATTCTTTCACGATCTTCTCCGGATATTTCACCTTCATCTTAAACTCCAGCCGAAGTCCTTCGCCGTGACGCACTAAATTCTTTAGATTGCGAACATCTAACAAGCTCTCTTCTTCGTCTCCAAAAGGTAAATCCAATAAAATTTCTGAACCGATTCGCATGACACTCGAAGATAGCTAAATTATTTTTTTATTTATTAGTATAGTTATTCAATAGACAATGTGTACCTTTGTGTAAATATCGCTTTATGGCACCCGCAAACCTCGAAAAAGAGCTCCTTTCTAGAAACCTCCCGGAACGTATTCAGTACATTGCTGAGTATTTCGCGGGAGAAAAAATCGTCTTTTCTAGCTCCTTTGGGCAAGAAGATCAAGCGATAACGCAGGCTATAGCAAGCACAAAATCGAACATCGAAATCTTTACCCTCGATACCGGCCGTCAATTCCAAGAGTCTTATGAGTTGATGGATTTAACCATAAAAAAATACGGCATCTCCATTCAAACCTTTTTCCCTTCTACGCCTGCCGTCGAAAAGCTGGTGGCTGAAAAAGGATTTAACTCTTTCTATACCTCTGTAGAGAACCGAAAAGAGTGCTGTTTTGTTCGAAAAATGGAGCCTTTATCGCGCGCATTAAAGGGAGCCAAGGTTTGGATTACCGGATTACGCGCTGAACAATCAGAAAACAGAGCGGACATGCCTATTCTAGAATGGGATGAGAGCCGTCAATTATTCAAGATCAATCCGCTGATTGATTGGGATTTTAGCACTTTAGAAAAATACTTAAAGGATCACAAGATTCCCCAAAACCCCTTGCACAAAAAAGGGTTCATTTCCATCGGATGCGCACCGTGTACACGGGCAATTTCGGAGGGTGAACATCCACGTGCAGGCCGTTGGTGGTGGGAGAATTCACAAAAAGAATGTGGTTTACACGCCTAATATATGCAGACAATACAAGACAAAATTGGCCATTTTCCTCGCCAACTAGAGGATGAATCCATTTACATTCTTCGCGAAGTAGCGGCGCAATTTGAGCGCCCAGCCCTACTTTTCTCAGGAGGAAAGGATTCGATTACCTTAGTTCGTTTAGCCCAAAAGGCTTTCTTCCCAAGTAAAATCCCCTTCCCATTAGTGCACATCGACACGGGACATAATTTCCCAGAGACGATTGAATTTAGAGATTGGTTAGCAAAAGAAACGGGAGCGGAATTAATCGTGCGCTACGTGCAGGATTCCATCAACCAAGGAAAAGCGAAAGAGGAGTCTGGTAAATATGCTTCACGTAATGTATTGCAAACGGTTACTCTATTAGATACCATCGAGGAATTCAAATTCGATGCCTGTATCGGTGGCGCGAGACGCGATGAGGAGAAGGCGAGAGCGAAGGAGCGGATTTTCTCGGTGCGTGATGATTTTGGGCAGTGGGATGCGAAACGCCAAAGACCTGAATTATTTGATATGCTAAACGGCCGCATCGCGGTGGGTGAAAACGTCCGTGTTTTCCCGATCTCGAACTGGACAGAATTGGATGTTTGGAACTACATCAAAGAAGAAAAAATGGAGATCCCGAGCATCTATTATTCACACAAACGCCAGGTGATTGAGCGGGATGGAATGCTTTGGGCAGATTCTGAATACCTAAATAAGGAGGCAGATGAGATTCCATTTGAGGCTACGGTTCGCTTTAGAACGGTGGGCGATATGACGTGTACAGCGGCGGTTTCTTCGGATGCTACCGATATCGATGTGATCATTGAAGAAATTCTTTCTGCCGAAATATCCGAAAGAGGGGCGCGTATTGACGACAAACGTTCAGAGGCCGCCATGGAAAAAAGAAAGCAACAAGGTTATTTTTAATTCAATCAGAGACAAGAACACATGGATATTTTACGCATAGCTACCGCAGGTTCCGTTGATGATGGAAAAAGTACCTTAATCGGTCGCCTGTTATACGAGACTAATTCGATTACCAAAGATAAAATTGAGGCCCTTGAAAGCGCCTCTAAACGCAAGGGGCTAGACTTTTTAGACCTATCCCTTTTAACCGATGGCTTGATCGCCGAGCGCGAGCAAGGAATCACCATCGATGTGGCGCACATTTATTTCTCCACACCTACCCGCAAGTACATCATTGCGGATACGCCGGGTCACGTAGAATACACCAGAAACATGGTGACGGGTGCCTCGAACGCGAAGGTTTCCTTAATCCTTGTGGATGCCCGCCAAGGTGTGGTTGAACAAACGGCACGACACTTGTCGATCGCCGCGATGTTACGCATCCCGAAAGTGATCATCTGTGTAAACAAGATGGACCTAGTACAATACCAGGAATCGACATTTAATGCCATCAAAGAAAGTTTATCCGAGTTAGTCGCTCAAACGACTTTCGAGGGACAGGAAATCAGCTTCTTGCCTATTTCTTCTTTGTACGGCCAAAACATCACGCAAAAAGCCAGCGAAATGCCTTGGTTTAGCGGAAACACACTCTTAGGTGAATTAGAAGCCTTCGAATATGCCTCTACTTTGGCGCATGCTCCAGCTCGTTTTCCAGTTCAATTTGTCGTGAGACCGATGACCGAAGCCTACCACGACTACCGGGGTTATGCGGGTAAAATCAGCTCAGGCACATTCAAAGTAGGTGACAACATTCGCGTTTTACCTACTGGTCAAGAGAGTACGATTGCGACGATTGAGAAATTTGACAACAAACTATCGCAGGCAATCGCCGGAGATTCAGTAACGATCACCCTAACGACGGACATCGATATTTCACGTGGAAATACGCTTGTATTAGCTTTGGAAGATCAGGCGCCACAATTAAAAGATTTTTCAGCCCAAGTTTGCTGGTTAGATCACACGGCATTGACTCCAGGTAAAACGTATTTATTGCAACACGGAATTAATACGACGAAGGCGAAAATTTCGCAAATCACGGAACGCTTAGACGTAGCGACTCAAACAGCTACCGAAGGTGTCTCGAGTCTGCAACTTAACGAAATTGGTACCATTGCCTTGCGCACGGCACAACCGATTGCTGCCGATCAATATGCGGCAAATCCAGCCAATGGAGCCTTTATCCTGATCGATGAATTCTCGAATTCAACAGTAGGAGTCGGTTTCGTGAAATAAGTTATTGGTATTTTTTAGGGGCGTAGAGGAAGCCAAAAGCCTCTGCGCCTTTTTTTGTATGCACCTCGTGGTGCACATAATGCGCTTTCATGATGCGCTTCATATAGGCAGAACCCGCCTTGTATTTAATCTTGATTCGGCGATGCACGATAATATCGTGGAAAATAAAATAGAACAGTCCGTAGGTCGCGATGCCTAATCCAATCCAAAAAAGTGGCCAATACTCCGGAATTTCAGCTCCCACAATGATCGTTAAGGTAGAGGAGATCCCGAAAACGACGGAGAAAAGGTCATTCTTCTCTAGCACATCTTTGTGATGTACGTGGTGGGATTCGTGCCAATTCCACATAATGCCATGCATAATGTATTTATGGGTGAACCAAGCCACGCCTTCCATTCCTAAAAATGTCCCTAACCAAAGTAAAATTCCGACTACCATCATAACGCTATTTCAACCAAAATTACGGCGAATTGTTTTAAAAACCACCCTCACCTTTGGCCTAAATCAATTATCTTTGTAGGCTTATAGAACACATATGATAGATAAGAATTACGCCCCGCAGGAAATTGAGCAAAAATGGTATGCTTACTGGTTAGAAAACAAGCTTTTTGCTTCGAAACCGAACCCAGATAAAGAGGCTTACACCATCGTTATTCCTCCTCCTAACGTCACAGGGGTGCTACATATGGGCCATATGCTGAACAATACGATTCAAGATGTCTTGATTCGGAAGGCGCGTATGGAGGGCAAAGAGGCCTGCTGGGTACCGGGAACGGACCACGCTTCCATCGCGACAGAGGCGAAAGTCGTGGCGATGTTGAAGGATAAAGGGATTGCGAAATCCGATATCACCCGCGAGGAATTCTTAAAATATGCCTTCGAATGGAAGGATAAATACGGCGGAATTATCCTTGATCAATTAAAGAAATTAGGGGCTTCCTGTGATTGGGATCGTACACGATTCACGATGGAGCCATCTCTATATCAAGCGGTTATCGATACGTTTGTTCGTTTATACAACAAAGGTTTAATCTACCGTGGCGTGCGTATGGTGAACTGGGATCCGCAAGGGAAAACCGCTTTATCAGATGAAGAAGTTATTTACAAGGATGTTCAGGCCAAATTATACCACATCCAATATCCCCTCGTAGATGGCAGCGGATCGGTAACGATTGCAACCACACGTCCAGAAACCATCATGGCGGATGCGGCGATTTGTGTGAATCCAGCGGACGAGCGTTATGTTCACTTGCATGGCAAGAAAGTACGTATTCCTTTAATCGATCGCGAAATCAGCATTATTCCGGATGAATATGTGACCTTGGATTTTGGAACAGGTTGCTTAAAAGTGACGCCTGCCCACGATTTAAATGACTACGAATTAGGCTTAAAACATAAGTTACCGGTAATCGACATCTTGAATGACGATGGTACGTTGAATGAGAAAGCGGTATTATTCGTGGGCGTTGATCGTTTCGAGGCTCGCAAGCGCATCGTCAAGCAATTAACGGAAGAAGGTTATTTGACCAAAACAGACGAATACAAATCGACCGTAGGAACTTCAGAAAGAACAGGGGCGGTGATCGAACCGAAATTGTCTTTGCAATGGTTCATGAAGATGGAGGAGATGGCGAAACCTGCACTAGACAATGTAATGAATGATAACATCCAATTGTATCCAGCGAAATTCAAGAACACCTACCGTTCTTGGATGGAAAACGTTCGTGATTGGTGTATTTCCCGTCAATTGTGGTGGGGCCAACAAATCCCGGCCTTCTATTTAGAAGACGGCACGGTGATTGTGGCGAAAGATAAAAAAGAGGCCCTTCGCATCGCTCGAGACAAATACCAGCTATATGCCTTAGTGGAGGATGATTTGACGCAAGATCCAGACGTATTGGATACGTGGTTCTCGTCTTGGTTATGGCCTATTTCGGTTTTTAATGGTATCGAAAACCCGGATAACGAAGAGATTAAGTACTATTACCCAACAAACGATCTCGTAACTGGACCGGATATTTTATTCTTCTGGGTGGCGCGCATGATCATGGCGGGTTACGAGTGGAGAGATGAATTGCCTTTCAAGAATGTGTATTTAACCGGTATCGTTCGCGATAAGCAAGGTCGTAAGATGTCCAAATCATTAGGCAACTCGCCTGATCCTTTGGAGTTAATCGAGCGTTTCGGTGCAGATGGCGTCCGTTCTGGATTATTATTCTCCGCACCGGCAGGAAACGACTTATTGTTCGATGACAAGTTGTGCGAACAAGGGCGTAACTTCTCGAACAAGATTTGGAATGCCTTCAGATTGCTACGCGGTTTAGAAGTAGTTCCAGGTGCCTCCCTACCAGAACACGTGTTAGCGACGGCTTGGTTTACATCGAAATTAAACCAAACCATCCTCGATGTTCAAGATGACTTCAGCAAATTCCGTATTTCCGATGCCCTTTTAAGCATCTATAACTTAGTTTGGGATGACTTCTGCGGTAAATACCTGGAGATCATCAAGCCAGCGTACCAAAGCCCAATTCACGCCGACACGCTACGTGATGCGTTGAGTTTATTCGATTCATTAATGCGTTTGATGCACCCGTACATGCCATTCATTACGGAGGAAATCTGGCAGGTGATCGATGAGCGTGCGGAGGGAGAATCCATTTGCAAAGCGGAATTCCCAGTTTCGGGTACTGTTGATGCTGCGCTAGTGGCTCAATTCGATGTCGTATTCGAAGTAGTAACGAAAATTCGCGAGATCCGTAATTCGAAACAGTTATCGCCTAAATTAGCTTTAGCACTTCACATTAAAGCGGAGAATCAAGCGGCTTATGCCCCTGTCGAGGCCATCTTAGTGAAACTAGCGAACCTAGAGTCTATCACCTTTGTTTCTGATGCAGTAGCTGATGCCCAAACTTTCGTAGTAAAGGCGGATCAATTCTTCGTTCCATTAGCGAATGACGAAGATCCAGCCGTTGTGAAAGCGGAATCAGAGAAGGAATTAGCGTACCTGCAAGGCTTCAAAAAATCTGTCGAAGTAAAATTAGCGAACGAGAAATTCGTTGCGAATGCGAAACCAGATTTAGTGGAGCGCGAAAGACAGAAACTAGCTGACGCGGAAACCAAGATTCAATCCTTACAAGAATTGCTAGCTCGTTTAGGATAATGAAAATTCTCTACGCCATATGCTTTTTATTGTTGTTATCTTGTTCATCTGAAAAGGAAGCACCGGCGACAGCTATTGAGTGGGATTTCCAGCGAATAGACCGAGAAATGGCATCCGCGAAATCGGAGGCAGAAATGGCAACTTTGTTGTCGAAGCACCCGGAAATCAGCGTGGGCTATTTCGGTGCGACTCCTTCTAATGCCCCTTACCTAGCGCAGGATTTATTCCGTTTGTATGCA
>JBEBBJ010000015.1:0-23239 GCA_041158445.1 Bacteroidota bacterium | reverse complement strand
GATAAATGGACACGGCAATCGCGTAATTTCTTATTGTGAAGGTTCGCTTTCTTAGCTCGCTCATTCGCTAACTTCTTAATACCCGCAATATCCTTGCGTTCCCGTTCTGATTGCAGAATCCGTTTTAATAAAGCGTCCGCTGAAGCAGGGTTTTGGTGTAAATAATTATCTAATTCCGTCTTGACAAAGTCCCCTACAAACGTACGAATGGAGGTAGAATTCGAATCAGGAGAAATGGTAGTACTTCCTAATTTAGTTTTTGTTTGTGACTCAAAAACGGGTTCTTGAACACGAATGGCAATAGCACCTACGATACTAGCTCGCACATCAGAAGGATCGAAATCCTTTTTAAAGAATTCACGCACGGTTCTTACAATCGCTTCTCTAAAAGCCGCTAAGTGAGTACCACCTTGTGTGGTATTTTGACCGTTAACGAAGGAATAGTATTCCTCTCCGTACTGGTTATTGTGCGTTATCGCTAATTCAATATCATTGCCCTTTAAATGAATAATAGGGTAGCGATTTTCCTCTGCATTGGTCTTTTTTGAAAGTAAATCGAAGAGACCATTTTGGGAGAAATACTTCTCTCCATTGAAATTAATGGTCAATCCAGCATTTAAATAAGCATAATTCCAAAATAAGGAATCTAAATACTGAGGGATGAAGTGGTAATTTTTGAAGATGGTATTATCCGGCTCAAACTGTACATGCGTACCACTCTTTGCGTTGGAAGGTTCAATACCTTTCGATTCTGCCGTTAATTCACCTTTACAAAATTCAGCCCATTTGGTTTGACCATCGCGGTAAGATTGAACTTTAAAGTAGTTTGAAAGCGCATTGGTAGCTTTTGTACCTACACCATTCAAACCTACGGACTTTTGGAAAGCACCAGAATCATATTTACCACCCGTATTAATCTTAGAAACGCAATCGATCACCTTTCCTAAAGGAATACCGCGGCCATAATCACGTACTTCTACTTTATGATCAGAAATCTTTACATCAATCGACTTGCCATTTCCCATCATGTGCTCATCAATCGAGTTATCCATGATTTCCTTCACGAGCACATAGATACCATCATCAACTGATGAACCATCGCCTAATTTACCAATATACATACCCGGACGTAACCGAATATGTTCTTTCCAATCTAGGGAACGAATACTATCGTCGTTATAAACAGGTGCGTTATTTTGATTTTCTTCCACTGACATAATTTTACACTAAATTATCAAAGATTTTGCGTTTAAGAAAGAGCTGCGATTGAATTAATCAGGTAAAAAAAGGACTAGCGGACTAAAAGCCTGTTTCATTGGTTTTTAATGCTGTAAAAAAGAGGATAACTTGCAGTTACTTTGCAACAGTCGTCACTGTGTGACTTAGTCAATTAGACATATGAATTTAAAAGAAAACGTTTTAGAGGGTCTTCGTTCCATCAAGGGGAATTTATTAAGAACGGTTTTAACCGCTTTAATAATATCCCTGGGAATCACCTCTTTAGTAGGAATATTAACAGCAATTGATGGAATTCAAAGTTCTGTAGACAATTCATTTTCTGGTTTAGGTGCCAATTCTTTTGATATTCGTAATCGACCGATGATGCAAGTAAGAAGAGAAGGGCAGAAGGAGAAAAGATTCAAAAACATCGATTATCGTCAAGCCATACACTATAAAACTTTGTTTTCTAAGAAGGGGAAGGTCTCATTGAAAACAAACGTAAATAATAATGCCATTGCTAAATTCGCTTCCAAGAAAACAAATCCCAATACCCGAGTTTTAGGAATCGATGAAAACTTTATGGAATTGAAAGGCTATAAAGTGGGGGCTGGGCGTAATTTCTCAGCGAATGAACAAACGAATGCCATCAATGTGTGTATTCTCGGTGTGGATGTAATTGATCAATTATATGAAAAGCAAAGTCCTATAGGTACAGAAATAATTGTATCTGGAATTAAATTAAAAGTCATTGGGGTACTTGAAAAGAAGGGTAACATGATGGGTGGTGGAGATGACCGCGTCGTGGTTGTTCCGTTAGAAACAGGTCGTAAAATGGCCGTAGGTAGAAATTTGACATTTGATATCACTACCTCTGCAGCTAAAATTAAAAACCTAGATGACTTCATGGAAGAGGCAAGAGGAGCTATGCGTAAAGTGCGTATGGATCCCATCGGAACTGAAGATTCGTTTAGTATTGACCGCTCAGACTCTATGGCTAAAAGCTTTGAAAGTATTACAGGTTCACTTCGTATCGGAGGTTTTGTGATAGGCTTTATCACCTTATTAGGTGCTGCCATCGCATTGATGAATATCATGATGGTGTCTGTTAGCGAAAGGACGAGAGAAATTGGGATTAGAAAATCGCTAGGTGCGACGCCAGGGCGAATTTTACAACAATTCCTCATTGAGGCTATTGTAATTTGCTTATTAGGAGGAATAGGTGGGATTATGTTAGCTATTCCGATCGGAAACTTAATTGCTCAGGGAATTAGCTCGGGAGCGGCTAGCTTTATTATTCCTTGGCTTTGGATGATGACAGGAATTATTATTTGTGTTTTAGTAGGCTTATTTTCAGGAATTTATCCTGCATTTAAGGCTTCCAAAATGGATCCAGTTGAGGCTTTACGCTATGAGTAAACTAGAATTTATTCCAGGCACTCTTGCGAAAGCGAATGATTTAGCCTAGTTTTGCATTGCAATTTTGAATTGCCCAGATGGCGGAATTGGTAGACGCGCTGGTCTCAAACACCCGTGGGTGCAAGCCCGTGCCGGTTCGACTCCGGCTCTGGGTACAAGCCTCTCAAGCAATTGAGAGGCTTTACCATTTCTAATGGGCTAGGTTATTTTTCCAAATCCCGTAAGCCTCTTCGTATTCCCCTTTTAATGCAGCCGAAGGTTCAATTGTTTTTAATAACTTAATGTTAGCCACAGCTTCATCTTCATTGGCATAATAACCTACACCAGCACCCGCTCCTAAAGCCGCTCCGAACGCTCCATCTGATTCTAATAGCTCAACCGAAGCTCCAGAGGCATTGACGATGGCCTGAGTAAACAAATCACTCAAATACATATTTGCTAAACCCGCCTTTAATTTTTTAGGTCGAACACCCACATTACCTAATAATTCAATCCCATAAACCATGGAGAAGGCGATACCTTCTTGTGCTGCACGAATTATCTCAGCAGACTGATGGCGATTAAAGTCAAGGTGAACGAAACTACCTCCGATGGTTTTATTTTGGAAAATACGCTCAGCACCATTTCCAAAAGGCATACATACCAATCCGCCAGAACCAATAGCTGCTTTTGCTCCCTGCTCATTCATTTGGGCATAGGACATAGTCGGGAAGAAATTCTGCTTCACCCAGCGGTTTAAAATACCCGTTCCATTAATACACATTAAAACACCAATACTCGCTTTTGCTGTGCTGTGATTCACGTGAGCGAAAGAATTTACCCGATTCTCTTTATCGAATTTCAATTCTTCCGAGATACCATATACCACACCAGACGTACCTGCCGTAGTCGCAATATCGCCAGGATGTAATACGCCTAATGAATAGGCATTATTCGGTTGATCACCGGCTTTATAAGTAACCTTGACATTTGTATTCAATCCTAATTCAGTCGCCACCGTTGATGTCACCGTACCATGATCAGAGAACAAATCTTGAACCGGCGGGAATATTTCGGTAGGAAATCCATAAAACTGCATCAAATCTTTAGCCGGATGGTTCTCCTTAAAGTCCCACAAAATACCTTCGGAAAGGGCAGAAGCTGTAGTAGTAAATTGGGAGGTGAATCTTCCTGCGATAAAGTCTCCAGGTAATAATACCTGTGCTACCTTCCCGAAAACTTCCTGTTGATTTTCCTTCACCCAAGCTAACTTGGCTGCGGTGAAATTACCAGGGGAATTGAGGTAATGTGTTTGACAAAATGATTCTCCAAGACCTGCATACGCCTTTTCTCCATATGGAGTTGCTCTAGAATCACACCAAATAATTGAAGGACGCAATACTTTTGCCTCCTTATCAACCACTACGAGGCCATGCATTTGGTACGAAATACCGATGGCACCTATACTTTTAGGATCGTATAATCCTGTCGAATTCGCTTTTAAAATACCTTGTTTAACACAAAACCACCAATGTTCTGGGTCTTGCTCCGCAAATCCGGGCTGAGGGGAAGATATCTCATTTTCAATCTCAGGAAATGAGCATGAATAAATTAATTGTTGGTTTGCAGCATCAACAATACTAACTTTAATGGAAGAAGTTCCCACATCAATTCCGCACAGAATCATTTTAAATAGGTTTAATGTTAACAATCGGCATAAAGAAACACCAAGTTACTAGTCATTTTGCTTTATCCAATATCCAAATAAAGGTAAAATCAGGTGAAATCTACGCATTAATCGGTAAAAGTGGTTCAGGCAAAAGTACCATTGCTAAACTATTAGTCGGTTTAAGTATCGACTCGGAATACTCTATAAAAATCAATTCCAGAGAATTAAATGATGGATTAGACCGTTTGATACCCCAATTCAAACAGGCGGGATATGTTCCTCAAACCTTACATCTAAAACCGCATCATACGGTCTACAATTATGCGCAAGTGTTGTTCCAGTACCTGCCTAATAATCAACAAGATACTATCATTACAAAGTACTTAAAGCAGTTCTATTTAATTAAACAAAAAGATACAAAAGTGGCTTCTTTATCGGGTGGAGAACGGCAAAAACTAGCCTTATTAGAGGCCATCAGTCAACCTATATCTTACTTAGTTCTCGATGAGCCATTTAGTCAATTAGATACCGAACAAAAACTAGAATTTTCCCAAATTATTGCCTCTGTGGTCGCAGAGAGAGCCATTCCATGTGTACTGATTAGCCATGATTTGACCGATATACTTCAATTAAGCCAAAGCGTAGGTATCATGGAAAAAGGGAAATTAGTCTTCCAAGGATCTTGGGACAAATTTAAAACCTCACCTAACGCTGTCGTTATCCGATTAAAACAAGCGATCCTATCTTGGGATAATCAAATGAAAGGTTTGATTAATAACCTGAGGTAGCCTTTAACTTATTCGCATTTTGATTCGTTTGTTGAACCAATTCTGTTAAAGGGATTTCGAACAAATCTGCTAATCTTTGTGCTATGTGGGGGATATTTTTAGGAGAATTAGGTTTTCCTCTAAATGGCACCGGACTTAAATAAGGAGCATCTGTTTCCAAGACGATATGGCTAAGTGGTATATCCTT
Organism: Bacteroidota bacterium; assembly: GCA_041158445.1. Lineage (GTDB taxonomy): Bacteria > Bacteroidota > Bacteroidia > Cytophagales > Spirosomataceae > Aquirufa. Next base: position 17,979 of record JBEBBJ010000015.1, on the reverse strand, counting down.
AATATCTTGAAAAAGCGTGGTATTCTTGTAGGTAATTACGCCACCTATCCCCAATAAAAAGCCTAAATCAGTTAAAACCTTTGCTTCTCTTGCATCGCCAGAAAAGCAATGAATAATTCCTCTTAATTCCTTGAATTCAGGTAATTTAAAGATCTTTATTAAGTCTGCATAAGCTTTACGACAATGAATATCTACCCATAAGCCCTTTTCTAAAGCCCAGTGGCATTGCTGTTGTAGGGCATCCATCTGTTGAGCAGCAAAGGTTGTATCCCAATAATAGTCGAGGCCTATTTCCCCAATGGCTAAAACTTTCGTTTGCTCCAACTCTGCTTTCAATGCAGCTAATTCAGCTAGGTAATTTTCTTTAACATAAGTAGGATGCAATCCGATCATGGGAAGTACAAAATCAGGATAGGCAGCACTTAATTTCTTTAAGTCATTCCATGATTCTAAATCGCAATTGGGCAACCAAACCTCAGTTACACCTGATTCTTGAATTTCCTTTATGTGAAAAGGCATATCTTCCTGAAAATGAACATCATAAAGATGAGCGTGGGTATCAATCATAAGGCGGAACAGGATAAATTATGTAGATTACAATGCGCTAAAATAGCAGGTAAAATGGCTTTTAAATGCGGAGCGGCTTTTACACTGTCATGAAATACAACAATGGCCCCAGGTTTTAAAAGGTTCAATGAGGCATTATAATCACCTGTTAAGACAGACCATAAAACGATGTTTGGAATGTCTTTATACATTTTTCTAGTGATTCGGCCATAAGGGGGACGGAAACCGATAGATTGGATGCCATGTTTTTGGAAAACTGCCTCACAAGCTTCAACGTCTGCTAGATAGGCGTTAAAATCGACAGACCAGGCATTTAGATGGTTCATCGTGTGATTTCCAATGCTATGGCCTTCCGATTTAATTCGATCCATGATGGTAGGATGCGAAGCTGCGTTCTTGCCAATACAGAAAAAAGTAGCTTTCGCATGGTATTCTGCTAAGCATTCTAATACAAAATCCGTAATTTCAGGAGTTGGTCCATCATCAAAGGTGGAAAAAGAGAAGGAATAAACGACGGAATTTGATGAATAAACATGAGCTGATTTAATGACGCAAATTAACACTTCCACTTCAGAAAAAATAATCTTAGGCATTGACCCAGGGACGCGATTCCTAGGTTATGGTTTATTGCGCATTAATCAAGACAAGGTGACTATTTTACAATATGGTGTATTAAATCTGACTAAATACACGACTCAGGGAGCTAAATTTTTGAAGATTCACGAACGTGTTCTAGGAATCATTGAAGAGTTTTTGCCAGATGAGATAGCTATTGAATCGCCTTTCTTTGGCAAAAATGTACAATCAATGCTCAAATTAGGTCGTGTTCAAGGAATGGTCATGTCTTTGGCCTTTTCAAAATCGATACCCATCGCCGAATACGAACCTAAAAAAATCAAACAATCGGTTACCGGAAATGGGAATGCCTCGAAGGAGCAAGTGGCTAAAATGGTCGAAATCATTGCCAATATAAAATTAGATGCCAAATTACACGATGCCACCGATGCGCTCGGAATTGCCATCTGCCATCATTTCCACAACAAAAACATTAGCTCCACGATCAAAGGAACGAAGAAAGGCTGGGGAGCCTTTGTCACAGAGAATCCAGATCGAATTAAATAAGTGTAGCTAATTGTTTATCCACCTCTTCCAAAGACTTAACAGGGGAGAAGCAATAATCTCCGATACACAATAAGTAGTCTTCAATACCTTCGTAAGGAATAAAAACGAACTGATCTTTATCAATACTCCAATCAAATTCGGCTATACATTCAGCGGCACCCCCATATTTCAGCAGAGCTTTCGGATGTTCCACCCAATCCGAATAGACGCGTAACCAATTGGCAAAATAGGCGGGATGAGCGATGGCTCTATCTAATATTTGGGATAACATTTCACGGCCTTCCACCGTAAATTCAGCCTTATTCCTTAAAATACCCATCCACAAAAAGGATTCACATAACATAGAATTAGAGGAAGGCATCACCGAATCCATGACCTCTACTTTTTCTGCGATTAAAAAATCAGCTTTCTTCGATCGATAGGCGTAAAGCGCCAATTCTTTATGGCTAAAATCTTGTTGAATTTGCACTAAAATTGCTTCCGCCTTCGCTAAATAGGTGGAATCCTTTAATTGAAGATAGGCTTGAATGTAAGCTAGAGATAAAGCGGATAAATCATCCAAAAAGGCATAAATCGGTTCTTTCGCATAAGAGGCTTGATGAAGCCAAATAGAACCAGACTTAAATTCTACTTCAATTGCATTTAATAACTCTATAGCTGAGCTTAGATCCTCAGGGCGACCAAATACCTGATAAGCCTCTAAAAAAGCACTCACTAACTGGGCATTCCAAACTAATATCTCTTTTGTATCCGTTCCTGGACGTACTCTTAATTTTCTCCAATCCATTAACTGCGACATCTCTTTCTTAAAATACGCATTCAAAACGGGGCTCGATTTAAACAAAATATTACGTCCTTCTTCCCAATTACCGTGTTTAGAGATAGCGTATGTCTTAAAGAAATCTTCATTATTTAATGCCGCTAATTCCTCGTAAGTCCACGTATAAAATAAACCTTCTACACCTTCTGAATCAGCATCTAAAGAAGAATAATAAAGTCCTTTAGGCGACAATAATTCCCGTTTCAAAAAATCAATCGTATCAAATACCACCTCTTGATAGAGTGGATTTCGCTCTCTTTTATAGGCTTTTGTATAGGCAGAAAGCAATTGCGCATTGTCATAAAGCATCTTTTCAAAATGAGGGCAAAACCACTCTGAATCGACTGAATAGCGCGAAAAACCTCCACCCACTGCATCATAAATACCTCCTTGTGCCATCTTTTCTAACCAAGTTTGGGCTAAAACAGGCACTCCTAATTCTACGGAGAGACTAGCGGGAAGCGTATATAAAAACTGAATTAAAGAGGGTAGAGGAAATTTAGGCGCTTTGTTAATACCACCGAATATGGGATCCAACGCAGTCTTAATTTTATTGACTGCAGCTGGAATGACGAGTGAAACCTCATTCAAATCTGTTTGAGCGAAGAAAGAGGCGTTTTCAGAAAGGCTATCGGCAAATCCATCAGCCGATTTAACTAATTCTTCTCGGTTATTCTTGAAGGCATTATGAATCGAATGCAATAATTGAATCCAATTAGCCCGTTTAAAATAGGTGCCTCCATAAAAAGGTTTTTGGTCTGGCATCAGAAAAACATTCAAAGGCCATCCACCATTTAATCCCATCTGATGCAAAGCTTCCATGTATACCATATCCACATCTGGGCGTTCCTCCCGATCTACCTTGATATTGACAAAATATGCATTCATAATAGAAGCAACCTCCTCATTTTCAAATGATTCGTGCTCCATTACATGACACCAATGACAAGCGGCATAGCCAATACTGACTAAAATGGGCTTATCCTCGTTTTTAGCGCGCTCTAAAGCCTCAGGACCCCAAGGTTCCCAATGAACTGGGTTGTTTTTATGTTGCAATAAATAGGGGGAAACTTCTGAGCCGAGCTTATTCATCCGAAATAGTAAAAATAGATTCGTAAATTTGCACAAAATACTTGTATGATTGACCAAAGAGATTTCGTTCTTAGCCCAGAAATTGCCCATTCGCCTGAAAAACTAGCTGAATTTCTGACAGCTGAAATGGGTGCGGCGTTTTTAGAATCAACGAAATACCGCATTGAAAAAAGGTCAATCGACGCTAGAAGCAGACAAATCAAAGTAAACCTTCGCATTGGATTCTACGAAAAAGACTACGATTTTAGTCTTTCGGCACAATTACCCCCCTTACCCAAATCAGCAAAAAAAGTATTAATCATCGGTTCAGGACCGGCCGGATTATTCGCAGCCATTGACTTTGTAAAGAAAGGAATTAAACCCATCGTCATCGAAAGAGGTAAAGACGTCAGAGAACGTAGAAGAGATCTAGCTGCGATTAACCGCTTCAATTTAGTGGATCCTGATTCGAATTATTGTTTTGGTGAGGGTGGAGCAGGAACCTATTCCGATGGTAAACTTTATACGAGAAGTACGAAGAGAGGCGATATCAAAGGGGTTTTAGAAACCTTTGTAGCACATGGTGCGAATAGCGACATCTTATTTGAAGCACATCCACACATCGGTACAAATAAATTACCAGGAATTATCGCATCGATGCGTGACGCAGTGATTGCGGCAGGCGGTGAGGTTCATTTTAATCACCGGGTCATAGATTTCATTATTGAAAATAAATCAATAAAAGGCGTAATCTGCCAGAATGAGGCAGAATTTCAGGCGGATCGATTATTATTAGCCACTGGACATTCTGCTCGTGATATTTTCCAATTATTACAAGACAAAGGGGTAGCCATTGAAGCTAAACCTTTCGCCATAGGGGTCAGAATTGAACACCAGCAATCATTCATCGATCAAGCTCAATATAAAGTAAAACAACGCCCTGAATATTTACCGCCAGCCAGTTTTAGTCTCGTCACCCAAAGTAATTTCGAAGGCATTCAACGAGGTGTTTTCTCGTTCTGCATGTGTCCAGGTGGCTTTATTGTCCCTTCTGCCACTTCACCTAACCAAGTGGTAGTGAATGGAATGTCGCCATCTAGACGTGATTCGAAGTATGCTAATTCAGGAATCGTAGTGAGCATTGTGGAGCAAGATTTAGCAAGATACAAGGAATTCGGTGCTTTGGCAGGTATGCAAATGCAAGAAGAAATCGAGCAAAAAGCTGGTTCTTTAGTAGGAGGGTCCCAAAAAGCCATCTCCCAATATACCCTCGATTTTATCCAAGGTAAAGCGAGTAAATCTGCTCATCCGACCTCTTATGTGCCGGGTTTAGAGCCAGGAGAAATGCGCGAATTCTTACCTGATTATATTTCGGCACCCTTAGCTCAAGGTTTTCAAGATTTTAATAAAAAAATCCCCGGTTTCTCCTCGAATTTAGGACAAATCATCGGTTTAGAGAGTCGTACCTCATCGCCAGTCAAAATACCACGAGATAAAGAAAGCTTAGAACATCCACAGATAAAGGGCTTGTATCCTTGTGGAGAAGGAGGCGGTTATGCAGGAGGAATCATGTCAGCAGCCTTAGATGGTATTCGATGTGCGGAAGCCATTGCTAATTCATTCTAACATGCCGGATTTCGCCCATTTCAAACAGTTACAACAAGAAGTCCTGAATCGGCCTGAAATAAAAGAACAGGCGAAACCTGCTGCGGTCGTAGCTATCATCTTAGAAGATGAAACAGAACCACAACGACTCATCATCATAGAACGGAATCAATACGACGGACATCACAGTGGCCAAATGGCTTTCCCAGGCGGAAAGATGGATCCTACGGATACCGATTTACGGGAGACAGCTGCGCGAGAAGTTTGGGAAGAAATAGGAGTGCAGATTGATTCCGCTTCGCTCAACTATGTGACAGAACATTGGATAAACGTCTCCAATTATTGGATTACCGCCTTTTCTGTTCGCATCAATAAAAAGCTGAGCTACGATTTAAATAAAAGAGAAATTAATCGTATTTTTGAAATACCTGTGTCATTCTTTCAAGATCCAGCTAACCTACTTCCTCATGAAGTGAGTTACAATGGACAAAAGATCCTAAGTCCTTCCTTTAGCTACGAAGGAAATTTGATTTGGGGGGCCACAGCTTTAATTATGTACCAACTTTTCCACCAGGAAGATAATAGCAAATAAACTATGAGTGAAACAGCGGACGGCGCACTACAGAATCAGATTGCGGTAGCAGGAATGTATGAGAATTGGTTCTTAGAATATGCTTCTTACGTTATTTTAGAGCGTGCGGTACCAGCCGTGGAAGACGGTTTGAAGCCGGTTCAACGTCGTATCCTGCATGCTTTGAAGGAAATGGACGATGGCCGTTTCAATAAGGTTGCAAACGTAATCGGACAAACGATGCAATACCACCCACACGGGGATGCATCGATTAATGATGCGATTGTTAATTTAGGCCAAAAAGACCTGCTATTCGATTGCCAAGGTAACTGGGGAGATAACCGTACGGGAGATAGCGCTGCAGCTGCTCGTTATATTGAGGTTCGCCTATCTAAGTTCGCTAATGACGTTGTTTTCAACAACCAGACCACGGAATGGCAAATGTCTTACGATGGTCGTAAGCGCGAACCGGTTACTTTGCCTATCAAATTCCCTTTACTATTAGCGCAAGGCGTAGAAGGTATCGCTGTAGGTTTAGCTACGAAGATTATGCCGCATAATTTCTGTGAAATTATTCAGGCTTCGATTGATATTTTAAATAACAAGAAAGTAGAATTATATCCCGATTTCCTATTAGGCGGAATGATGGATGCATCGAATTATAACGATGGTTTACGTGGTGGAAAGATCCGTATTCGCGCTAAAATCAATGAATTAGATAAGAAAACGCTTGTTATCACCGAGATTCCTTATACGACTACCACCACCTCTTTGATTGATTCGATCATTAAAGCAAATGATACCGGTAAAATCAAGATTAAGAAGGTGATTGATAATACGGCCAAAGACGTAGAGATTCAAATCCAATTAGCTCCGGGAATTTCACCTGACGTGACGATTGACGCACTTTACGCCTTTACGGATTGTGAAGTATCCATTTCTCCCAATGCCTGTGTGATTATCGATGATAAGCCACATTTCATGGGCGTTCAGGAAATCTTACGCGTATCGACGAACCAAACGGTTGACTTATTACGCCAAGAATTAGAGATCCGCAAAGGGGAGTTGATGGAGAAGGTGCTCTTCAGCTCTTTGGAAAAAATATTCATCGAAAACCGCATCTACCGTGATATCGAAGAATGCGAAACCTTCGAATTAGTCATTCAAACGGTCGATAAAGGCTTAGAACCTTATAAGAAAGATTTCTACCGCGAGATTACGGAAGAGGATATTTTAAAGTTATTAGAGATCCGAATCAAGCGTATTTCTAAATTCGACAGCTTCAAAGCAGACGAATTAATGAAGCGTTTATTAGACGAATTAGCTGAAGTGGAAGACCACTTGGCTAATTTGATACGCTTCGCGATTGATTACTTCAAAAACTTATTAGCTAAATACGGCAAAGGGAGAGAGAGACGTACAGAAATCAAAAATTTCAATACTATCTCAGCTACTGTTGTTGCTGCAGCAAATCAAAAACTATACGTTAACCGCGAAGATGGTTTCATCGGTTATGGCTTAAAGAAAGACGAATATGTCATGGATTGCTCGGATATCGACGATATAATCGTGTTCCGTTCGAATGGAACGTGCGTGGTAACGAAGGTTCAGGAGAAAGTATTCGTAGGTCGCGACATCATCTATTGTTCGGTATTTAAGAAGAACGATGACCGCAAAGTCTACAATTTAGTTTACCTAGATGGCAAATCAGGCACTTCTTACGTAAAGCGTTTCAAAGTTACTTCGGTAACAAGAGATCGCGAATACAAAGTAAGTAGTGATAACGCAAAATCGAAGATTACCTATTTCACTGCCAATGAGAATGGAGAAGCGGAAGTAATCCAAATCAGCCTAACAGCAAATTGCACCGCTAAAATCAAGCAATTTGACTATGATTTCGCGAAATTAGCCATCAAAGGTCGTGAGTCACTAGGTAACATGCTGACTAAATATCCAGTTCGCAAGATCACCATGAAATCCGCGGGTGTTTCGACCCTAGGTGGGGTAGATATTTGGTATGATCCGACCATCGGTCGTTTAAATCGCGATGGACATGGCGATCACATTGGCAATTTCGAGCCAAACGATAGCATTTTAGCCATCTACTCTTCTGGTAACTATGAGTTAACGAATTTCGAATTAACGAATCGCTATCCAGCAGAGGAAATCATGTATCTGAAGAAATTTGAGCCTCAGGCGATTATTTCTGCTGCCTATTTCGATGGTTCGAATAAAACACACTTGATTAAGCGTTTCCATTTAGAAACCACTTCGTTAGACAAGAAATTCTTGTTCATTTCAGATCACAAAGCAAGTAAACTCATTGCCGTAACGGATAATTATGCCCCTAATGTGCAGATTAAGCACAAACCAGATGGCAAGACGAACGAACTTGAAATCATCCCCATCGATGACTTAGCTGAAGTTCGCGGATGGAAGGCATTAGGTAGTAAGTTAAATTATCCGAAACTAGTGGGCCTAACTTTCTTAGAAACGGAAGAAGAGGCTCCAGTTAGCGAAAAAGCGACACCAATCGAGGCAGAAGCTGAAGCTGAAGCTGAAGAAGTAGAGGTTCAAGCAGCAGTCGAAACAGAAACAGAGGATGAGCAAGTCGCAGAGGAGGTAAACGCGAAAAACGACGAACCTGAATTTGTCGTTAATTTCCCAGAAGAAAAAGAAGAACCGAAAGAGGAGAAGGAAGACATACCTTTTGAAATCAAAAATCCACCAACTGGGGAGCAGTTAGGCCTATTTTAATGGAATTAAAGCTGAATAATCCGAAAACTTTGAATGCCTGGGCGTTTTACGACTGGGCAAATTCAGTTCATTCTTTAACGATTACTTCAGCCATTTTTCCCATTTATTTTCCAAACGCGGCTGTCACGTTAGGAAGTGACACACCAGGGATTATTAATATACTGGGATTTGAGTTAAGCAACACGGTTGTTTTCTCCTATTCGATTTCTCTTGCCTTTTTAGCTCTAACTATTTTAATGCCATTCCTCTCTGGAATTGCAGATTATACAGGATCAAAGAAGAGCTTCATGCGCTTCTTTTGCTACCTAGGATCACTTAGTTGCATCGCCTTGTTTTTCTTTAGCAAAGGCCATTATTATATCGGAACACTCGGATTCTTGTTTTCAATCATTGGCTGGGGAGGAAGTATGGTCTTTTACAATAGCTTTTTGCCAGAAATTGCCAGCCCAGACCGTTTTGATCGTCTAAGTGCGAAAGGTTTTACCTTAGGATATATCGGATCAGTCTTATTATTAGTCCAAAACCTGACCATGCTGTTAAAACCAGAATGGTATGGCGGAATTGGAGGCGAAATGGCTGCACGAGTTTCCTTCTTAACCGTCGGTTTATGGTGGTTAATCTTTGCACAAATACCGCTTCATTACTTACCTGATTCGAAAGCAAAGGAGAAAGACACCAATCAATGGTGGTTAGGCGGCTACAATGAACTTAAGAAGGTTTTTAAAGAGGTAACGTTAAATAAAGAGATTAAGAATTTCTTATTAAGCTTCTTCCTATTCAATATGGGGGCTCAAACGGTGATGTATTTAGGTGCCCTATTCGGAAGCCAAGAATTGCATTTACCAGAGGATGCCTTGATCATTACGATTTTATTAATTCAATTAGTAGCCATCCCTGGGGCTTATTTCTGCGCTCGATTATCTGGTTGGGTGGGGAATGTTAAAGCGCTTGGTTTAATTGTACTGGTTTGGATAATCGTATGCGCCTACGCTTACACGGTTACGACACAATTCAATTTCTATTTATTAGCCACTGCCATCGGTTTCGTGATGGGTGGAATTCAATCGAATAGTAGAGCTACCTATGCCAAATTATGCCCAAAAGGGGAGAAGGACACTGCTTCTTACTTCAGCTTTTATGATGTATGCGATCGCATGTCGACGGTTATTGGAACGTTTATGTTTGGCCTAATTATCCAATTAACAGGCAATATGCGAATCAGTATATTGGTACTTACTTTTGTTTTTGGCGCTAGTTTAGTCTTCTTAAGACCTTTATTGCTCAGCCCTAAGGCAAAAGCTATATGGGGATAATATTTCGTTCTGCCGCCTGTTTCCATGAATCTGGAATATGAGCGAGGATTTCGACCTCTAATGCCTTAACAATGGCCTTTCTAGAATAAGAAGTTGCATGTACAAGCGCTACTTCTCGTACGGGTTTGGGTTCAGGTAAAGTATATACTTTCTCCTTCAATTTAGGATCTAGGTAATCTACGAACATTTGAGGAATGATCGTTTGGCCAAAACCCTGATCAGCTAAACGTACAATCGTCTCCATACTTCCCGTCTGGTAGGTCATCTTGGTCCCAATCAATGGACCAGTAGGCAAATTACAGATCGAATTTACTTGACTAGACAAACAATGACCTTCTTCTAAAAGCCATAATTTAGCTGGATCTAAAGTTGACTTTAATTTAGAACCATCTTCCTCCCAAACGTTAGAATACAGAAATAACTCCTCATAATAGAGCGGTATTTCAACTAGCGAATCATTTAAGGGTGTGACTAAAATTCCGATGTCAATCTTGCCCTCCTTGATACCTTTCTTTATGTTAGCCGTCGTTGTTTCGGCAATCTGAATACTCAAGTCCGGATATTTCAATTGAAAATCGGCTAAAAACTTGGGCATTAAATAGGGGGCAATCGTGGGAATAACACCAATAGAAACGGTTCCATTCACCTGATTTGACCAACCCTTGGACAAAGAGAGGATCGATTTGCTTTCACTTAAAATAGCTATTGCCTTGTTAATGATATCTCTCGCCTCTAAGGTAGGAACTAAAGGTTTCGCCTTGCGATCAAACAAGGTCATATTTAATTCATCCTCTAGCTTTTGTACTTGCATACTTAAACTAGGTTGTGAAACACAACAAAAATCAGCAGCCTTGGAAAAACTTTGAAAGTCAGCAAGCGCTACGATGTACTCTAATTGGGTTATGGTCATACTATAATTAAAAACTATACAAATATAGAAAATATAGATTTGACTAATACACTAATTAGGAAGATCTTTGTACCACAATTTAACAAGAACAATAAACCAACAAATACAAATGGCAAATTACCTATTAGGATTAGGAAGTCAGTTTCCTTCATTTTCAAAAACTGCAGTTGTTTCTTTAGAACAAGGAAAAGAATTCGCAACGATTACTTCAGAAGATCACAAGAAAGATGGTAAGTGGTTAGTAATGTTCTGGTGGCCAAAAGATTTCACTTTTGTTTGCCCTACAGAAATCGCTGAATTTAACCGTCGTGCAGGAGATTTCGCTGATCGCGATGCGGTTTTAATCGGTGCATCTACTGATTCAGAATTCGTTCACGCGGCTTGGAGAAGAGATCACGATGATTTACGTGGATTGAAATTCCCTATGTTAGCAGATACTTCTAAGAGCTTAGCTGAAGAATTAGGTATCTTAACAGAAGGAGAGAAAGTAGCTTACCGTGTTACTTATATCGCTGACCAAGACGGTATCGTACGTTGGGTATCTGCAAACGACCTTTCAGTAGGACGTAACGTAGACGAAGTATTACGTGTATTAGACGCTTTACAAACTGACGAGCTTTGCCCATGTAACTGGAAAGCTGGCGACGCAACTTTATAATTATCTTTTAGCCCCAGGATTCCCTGGGGCTATTAAATTCATCCACCATGAGTGAAACTAAAGACAACTTATTAGCAGAGATCAATATCCCTGCTACAGAATCGTTCGCCCTTTTAGATACCTTAGATGCTGCAGATCACCGCTATATCAAAGATCTAAAAATCAATGTTTCGAACGCTTTGCGCGCTCAAACATTAACGGAAAAAGAAGCTATTTTATTAGCTTTGGCCGTATCCGTAAACCAAAAGCACACGAGAACCATTGACTCCCTAACTGAACTAGCTCTAACAAAAGGGGCTACAGATGCGGAGATCAACGAAATCCATGCCTTGGTTTCTTTATTAAATGCAAACAATATCTTCTACCGTTTTAAGCACATGGTAGATAAAGAATACTATAATACGGCTCCAGCTGGAATTCGCATGTCCATTATGATGAATCCTGTATTAGGAAAAGAATTCTTTGAATTAGCTAGCTTAACGGTTTCAGCTATCAATGGTTGTGAGATGTGTGTAACTTCTCATGAGCAATCAGTGAAGAATCACGGAGCGACAGAAGCGAGAATATTAGATGCAATCCGTCTAACAGCGATCATTAAGAGTTTGATCGTACTATTATAATAAATTAGTTTTAGGTTGAGTTTAAAAAGGAGGGGAGCAATTCCCTCTTTTTTTTATTCCACGGTTTTTATCGTGAATTCTACCCTCCGGTTGTTCTTCCTCGTTTCTTCTACGAAGTTATTTGCCAAAGGCCTAGAACCTCCCCATCCCTTCGTTTCTATACGATTAGCGTCTACCCCTTTAGAAACTAGGTAGGCTTTCACATTCTCAACACGTTCTAAGGACAGCTTCAAATTATCATTCCAATCTCCCTGATTATCGGTATGTCCCTCTAACAAAAGCGTGTATTGAGAATTATCAGACAGGATAGCCATCACCTTCTCTAATTCTGCCTCAAAGCCTGGCTTTAAATCGGCTTTCCCTTGATCAAAACTGATGTTGGCTAAAGCATAAGCTTTATTCTTCTCGACCGTTTGAAGGAAGAAATTTCGATTCACGAGTAAAAAATTCTTCTCTGAAGTAAAATCAAAATGCTCCACTTTGGAGAAATAACCTGCCTTCTTAATCTGAACAGTGAAGGCTTTTTTTGCAGGCCACATAAAACTATAATCACCCACATATGGATCATAGTCAATAGATAGCGTATCAGAAGGGTTTCCTTTCGCCTTAATGACGATGCGCGCCGCCATCAGTTCTTTAGTCTTTTGATTAATCACTTGACCCGTCAGTTGAATTAACGTTAGTGGCTTCGCTTTTTCAGGAATCTTAATACGGAAAATATCTTCAGCTCCAATCGAGTTTTCTGTAGAACTGAAATAGGCGTAATCACCCTTAGCCGAAACAGAGAAATAGCCATCCCACTGAGGCGTATTAACGATAGGGCCTAGGTTTTCAGGTACTGACCAATTCTGCCAAGTATCGTCTAATCGACGTGATAAAAAGATGTCATTGTTCCCATAACCCACATGACCACTGGAAGAGAAATACATCGTAACGCCATCTGGAGCAATAAAAGGAGTCGATTCTGCTTCGCCAGTATTCACCACCGGACCTACATTCTTAGGCTCAGACCAAGAATCATCCGCATTCAAGAAGGAAACATAAATATCTTTTCCGCCATAGGTATCCTTCGTTTCCGTAGTCATTAATAATACCTTACCGTTAGGAGCTAGGGTATATTCTGAGAATTCAGATTTATTCTTGAAGTTGAGAATCTTAAGGGCTTTTGGGAAACTCCATTCCCCAGTTCTTAATAGAAAGGAAAAAGATACGCCCTTTTCCATCGTACCATCCTTTCCGTATACATTATTTAATAGCAGGGTTTTGCCATTCGGGGTAATTCCACAAACGGCATTATTCTCATCATTATTAATGGGAGCGGGGTAAAGTGTGGCCTTTGACCAGGTACGATCAGGTTGCCAGTTAGACACCCAAATATCTTGATTTTTGTTTGCCCCTAAATTATCGGGGTGTTTCCACCGCGTAAAATAGAGTTTTTGGCCATCAGGACTGACCACAGGGCAGATTTCATTAAACTTTGAATTGATGGCATTGCCTAAATTCTCCCGAGCTTGAAACGCATTCGCATCTGAATTTAGTTTTAAGGAGTTTTCGATAGGTTCATCACTATCAGAAATACCGATGGCATCAATTTGTGAATACCCTTTCACCCGAAGAGAATTAAAGGATATTTTGATTCCTTTCAACTTAAATGTTGTCTTGGAAGGAAGACGAATGTACGTTATTTGTGAGGAGGACAATGCGTAACCAGGTGAAAAAGCGCGCAAAGGATAAATCTTATTATTTTGGTCCAAACCATCGACAGATATAACACTTCCTGCACCGGAATTTTCGAAAATAGCCACTTGCTTTACAGCCATCGTCGTATCAAAACCAACCAATAAATACTCCCCATCTGGGCTATCCGGGGTCATAGATTGCCAAGCACTAGGCGTGGCAGACATTTTCGGATACTTGCTTGGACGCCCGAGGGCATGCAAAGCTCGATATTCCTTACCTAATAGGGGATCTTTGTATTCACTAGAAACAGAAATGATTTGAGATGCCCACTTGACCTTTTGAGCCAAAGAGGGGAGCGAGGTAAAAATCAACAAGATGAAGATTCTTATGCCCATTCAATTACTTAGCTACGGAAACTAATTCTGCAATCGTAGCCTTGGGATCTTTCGATGAGAATACAAAACTACCTGCGACTAAAACATCCGCACCAGCCTGGTATAAATCAGCCGCATTTGCCATCGTAACACCACCATCGATTTCGATCTTTAAAGTGGTATTTCCGGCCTTCGCAGCCATTTCAGCTACACGTTTTGTTTTGTTGATAGCATTAGGGATGAATTTTTGTCCTCCAAAACCCGGATTAACCGACATAATTAAGGCCAAATCCAAATCAGCAATAATGTCTTGATACACTTCAACAGGTGTACCTGGATTGATGGCTACACCAGCTAAACAACCAGCATCTTTAATTTGCTGAATCGTACGGTGAACGTGAGGACAGGCTTCGTAGTGAACGGTGATGACTTTAGCGCCTGCTTTGGCAAAAGTCGTAATATATTGCTCCGGCTTTTCGATCATCAGGTGAACATCTAAAACCTTCGTTGCCACCTTATTAATTGCCTCAAGCACGGGAAAACCGAAAGAGATATTAGGAACAAAAACCCCATCCATCACATCAATATGAATCCATTCTGCTGCGGATTCATTTAACATTTGTACCTCTGAACCAATGTTCAAAAAATCACAAGCTAAAACCGAGGGGGCAATGATCAAATTTCTCATAAGACAAAGGTATAAAATATTCCCAAACCTTGTTTCCCGCTTGATTCCAAATGAATTAAGTTTTAATTTCGATTATGGATATTAATCAGCGAATGAATGAACTCATTGAGAAGATCAATCTTTACAATGAGGCCTATTATCAGAGAAATGAAAGTCTAATTTCGGATCAGGCTTTCGATCAATTATTAGCTGAATTAATCAAATTAGAGGCGGAGAATCCACTTTTTGCTCGCTCTGATAGCCCTACACAAAAAGTAGGCGGCACCATCACAAAAGAATTCAAATCCGTTACGCACCAATTCCCTATGCTTTCTTTAGGAAATACCTATAATGAAAGTGATTTAAGGGATTTTGATGAGCGGGTAAAAAAGGGTTTAGATGGAGAGTCCTTTGAATATGTATGTGAATTGAAATTTGATGGGGTTGCCCTGTCGTTTTGGTTTACAAATGGCGTCTTACAAAAAGGGGTAACTAGAGGCGATGGAACAAGAGGCGATGACATCACTGCTAATGTGAAGACCATTAAAAGTTTGCCTACTCGGGTTAATTCGACTCTTTTACCCGCGACCTATGAAATTAGAGGTGAAGGATATATGCCTATTACTTCCTTCGATCGCATCAATGCAGAGAAGGTAGCGAAAGGGGATCAACCCTTAGCTAATCCACGTAATGCAGCTTCAGGAACCTTTAAAATGCAGGATTCAGCAGAGGTTGCACGCCGCGAGATGGAATGTTTTATCTATTCTTATTTAGGCAATGAAAATCCTTTTAATAGCCATTCTGAAGCCTTAGAGCATTTGAAATCGGTAGGATTTAGCGTTTCGCCTACCTACCGCGTTTGCGCTTCTATCGATGAGGTACTTACCTATATTGAAGATTGGGCAGATAAAAGAAACGATCTTCCCTTGAATACGGATGGGATTGTTATTAAGGTAAATGATTTTGGACAGCAGGAACGTTTAGGTTTTACGGCCAAATCTCCTCGCTGGGCCATCGCCTTCAAATATCCATCTGAAATCGCCCGTACACGTATTAACTCCGTTTCTTACCAAGTAGGTAGAACCGGAAATGTTACACCTGTAGCCAATTTAGAGCCTGTTTATCTGGCAGGAACAGTCATTAAACGTGCTTCCATTCACAATGCGAATGAAATGGAGCGTTTAGATTTACGCGAAGGAGATACTGTTTTTATTGAAAAAGGGGGAGAAATCATCCCGAAAATAACCGGTGTAGACACCTCGGCTAGAAAAGAAGGTTCTTCATTTATCTTCCCGCACACGTGCCCTTCATGCGATACCGAATTAATACGCTTAGAAGGAGAAGCAAACCACTATTGTCCGAACGACACAGGCTGCCCACCACAGATTAAAGGAAAGATTGAACATTTCATTGCTCGTAAGGCTTTGAACATTGAGAATATAGGAACCGAGACTGTGGATCTGTTATTTGAAAAGGGTATAGTCAGAAATGTGGCAGATTTATATAATTTAAGTGCGGAGAAGTTCATTGGATTGGAAGGTTTTCAAGCCAAGTCGATCCAAAACATTTTAGCTAGCATCGAAAAATCGAAGTCTATTCCATTTAGACAAGTACTTTTCGGCTTAGGCATTAGACATGTAGGTGCCACCATCGCCGAGAAGTTAGTCCTACAATTCCACTCGTTAGAAAACCTAATTCAAGCGAATTTAGAAGAATTAATCGCTGTCCCTGAAATAGGGGAGCGCATTGCTGTCAGTGTTCTTTCCTTTTTTGAAAACCCCGAAAACCAGGCTATTATCGAGCGATTGAAAAAGGCTGGCGTACAATTTTCTGAAGAAATAAGCGAAATAGTTTTAGAAACGACCGCACTAGAAGGCAAAAGTTTTGTAATTTCGGGAGTATTTACCCATTTCGACCGAGATGAGTTAAAAGCAAAAATCATCGCTAACGGCGGTAAAGTCGTTTCCAGTATTTCTGCCAAATTAGATTACCTCGTAGCTGGGGAAAATATGGGTCCAGCTAAATTGGAAAAAGCCAATTCATTATCCATACCAATTATTTCGGAGGACGAGTTTATAGCCCTCCTTTCTTAGATTATGCAGTCATTACCTAAATTTCACGGCGTTGCGCCTGCTTTAGTTACACCGATGAGCGAAGATCGTTCAATCAATTGGGAGGGACTAAAGAAATTAATTCAACACGTGACCACAGGAGGAGTGGATTATTTAGTCGTTCAAGGAACTACTGGAGAATCTGCCACCACCACTTCAGATGAAAAGAAACAAATCGTTTCAACCATCCAAGAAGCCAATGTAAAGAATCTCCCGATCGTTTACGGTTTAGGCGGAAACAATACAGAATCATTACTAGCTCAAATTAAAAACACTTCGTTTGAAGGGATTGATGCGATTTTATCCGTTTGCCCTTACTACAATAAACCAAGTGCTAGAGGAGTGATTGCTCATTACGAAGCCATCGCTGATGCCTGCCCAGTTCCAGTGATTATGTACAATATTCCCGGAAGAACAGGGATTAATATGTCCGCTGAAACGGTTTTGAAATTAGCGGAACATAAAAATATCATTGGTATTAAAGAGGCGTCATGCATCATCGAACAATGTATGGAGATCGTTTACCACAAGCCAGAAGACTTCTTATTAATTTCTGGTGATGATGTACAAGCGGTGCCCATTATTTCCATCGGTGGCGTAGGTGTGATGTCTGTGATTGCCAATGCCTTCCCTCAACAATTTACAACGATGATTCACCACGCGTTAGCGGGTGACTTTAAATCAGCTTCGAAAGAATTAGGCAAATTCTTAACGATTGACCCTTATTTGTATGAAGAAGGGAGAAAGAATTAGGAAATAAATTAGCTCAAATCAGTTCACAAGAAGGATTAAATAAATAGATTATGTTTGTACACGTTGTAAATTTTTGGTTAAAAAAAGGTTTAAGTCAAGAAGATATCGCCTTATTCGAAGCATATGTTCAGTCCTTAGCGGATGTAGAGACGGTGGATGTATTTAGTGTAGGTAAACCAGCTAGCACTGATCGTCCCGTTATCGATCGTTCGTATGACTACTGTTTATTGACTACGTTTGAGGATGAAAAAGGGCATGATTATTACCAAACTGCACCCATCCACTTAGAATTCATTAAAAACTGTGCCCACCTTTGGGATAAAGTATTGATCTATGATTCAGAAAGCATGTAAGCTTCTTCTTGTAGTAGGAGTTGTCAG
>JBEBBJ010000014.1:0-43340 GCA_041158445.1 Bacteroidota bacterium | reverse complement strand
TAGTCTGATTTAATTTGGTAACCCTTATCATTTAAATAAGATACAGATAAGAAATAATCTGACTTACCATTAGAACCAGAGAAGTTCGCTGCCACTTCGTCACGGATACCCTGACGCATTACTGCTTTTTCCCAGTTTAAATCATCTGCATTATAAATCAATTGAGCAGCCGAATTTAATTTACCATCCGTTCCTACTAGTTGAGCGAAAGGAACGTTATATACATTATATCCTGTACCTACAATGGCACCTAAACCTGCAGAAGCTGTTGTATTTGCAGTAGCAATAGCTACCGGGTTAGTCGCACGATAAGCTAAATTATTACGATTCGACTCCCACATTAATGGGTAATAATCTGCAGGACCTACGCGATCATATTCAGGAAGTGCACGTGTGTTAAAACCTTTCGTGTATTTAACATTGATCGTATTTTTCCCTTTTGCACCTTTCTTCGTTGTCACCATTACCACACCATTCGCTGCACGAGCACCATATAGGGCTGTAGAAGCAGCGTCTTTCAATACGGTAATAGACTCAATATCATCATTATTTAAGTTCGCAATACTCGCTGAGTAAGGCACTCCATCAACCACATACAATGGATCATTTGAAGAAGAAATCGAACCAAAACCACGTACACGAATAGCTGGAGCTGAACCTGGCTGACCAGATGTAGATGTCGTTGTCACACCCGGAGCAATACCTTCTAAAGCTTGTCCAATGTTTGTAATCGGCCTAACCCCTAATTTCTCCGCAGTTACTTTCGCTGATGAACCGGTAAAAGAAGATTTTTTTGCCGTTCCAAAGGTCGTAATAACCACCTCATCTAAAGTCGAAGTAGCAGAAGCTAGTACCACGTTGATTTGTGTACGATTACCTACACGAACCTCTTGAGGGGTGTAGCCTACCGAACTTACAATAAGGACGGCATTAGAAGAAACCGTTAATTTAAATGAACCATCCGCGTCGGTATTCGTTCCTTTGCTGGTCCCTTTAATGGAAATGTTCACACCTGGCAATGATGCACCATCGTCACCAGTGACTTTTCCTGAAATCGATCTGTCCTGTGCTTGTAGTGGAATCAGGGCCACTAACCACAAGAAGATACTCATTAGTACTGTTTTTTTCATAATAGAATTATTTAGAATGAAGGATAATGATATGAACCCCAAAAGTATTGTTTAAGTTTTAGTTATAACAATTAAACAATTATATAACCTTCATAAAAATATTTTATGTATAATTCGTTTTTTTACCTTATAATCATCCTCTTTATCCGTTCTTTATAAAAGATATTTATTCTACTAAGATTGAACAAAAAAAGAGGGCGACCCTCGCGGGTCGCCCTCTTTACTAGTTAACTAGAAAACTTATTTTCCAATACTAGGATTCGTTTGAACCTCCACTAATGGAATCCCGTAAATATAACGAGGATCATTCGGTTGGATAATCGCACCCGCTCCGAAAGAGTTTAAAGGCTCACCACGACGTAACACATCGTTCGCACGGAAACCTTCTCCTAAGAATTCAATACGACGCTCCGTTAAGATCGCCTTTACCACTTCAGTCTTTGTCGCCAAAGTACCGAAATCATAAGCCGCATCTGAACGTCCGTGAACCGCTTTCAATAAAGCCGTTGCACGTGTTAAGCTTCCACCTTCTGCTTCTGCCTCTGCTAAGTTCAAAAGAACCTCAGCATAACGAATGTTAGGTACAAAATCCACGAATGGAGCTACACCACTGAACTTAGTTAATGAAGGTGCATTAGCTACAGCCGTTTTAGCGACTGTTAACTTCGTCTTACGATCATCCGTTGCAGCGAATTGTGCATTATTATAAATACCAGTAGCACCCGTATTTAACGTGTATTCCACGTTACCCGCATTCCAATAATACCCTAATTGATTCTGCGTTCCTGGTGCGTTTGTTGCATCCATTGGGAAAGAGAAGATCGATTCAGTTGTTGTGAATGGAGCCTTAAATACAGCCGATACATCTGATTGCAATGCGTGCGCTACACGAACTGATGATTTAAATGGAGCAGCAGCAGAAACAATTTTATTTCCCTCTGTAATAACACCAGCATAATCACCCATCGCTAATAAGACACGTGTCTTTAATGCAATCGCTGAATTTTTGTGAGCACGAGTCGTATTTAAAAGAGCCGTTCCGTAAGAATCTGGCAATTCAGATTCTGCTTCGTTCAAGTCTTTTAAAACTTGCGCATACACTTGAGCGACTGTACTACGAGCTAAATCATTATTAGCTGAAGAAGTCTCTCCTTTCAAACGCAAAGGTAAACCTGCAGATGCACCTTTATCTAAGATATATGGCTTTGCGAAAAATTGTACTAACGAGAAATACGTTAATGCACGCAAGAACTTAGCCTCACCACGGTAGTTCGCTGCTAGAGCAGGAGTTACTGCGTTTGGATTTGCCGTTAAACCCTCTAAAAATAAATTAGCACGGTTAATTGTCAAATAGCCTTGAATCCAAAAGTTGGCTAAATACGAATCAGATGGATCCTGATTTCCTTGGTAAGTAGAATAACCAGTTACCGAGTTAGTGGTTCTGTTTACCCACTCCTCACCACGGATATCGTTATAAATTAAATAACGACCACCGAATAAACTTCCGCTTTTCGCAGAACCATACATACCGTTTACTTGAGAAAGTACACGAGCTGGAGTATTAAAAACTGTCGCATCAGATAAATCTAATTCAGGTACAGCATTCAAGAACTCCTTATTACACGAGGAAACTGTCAATGCAAGAGCAATGGACAAGTAGCCTATTTTATTTGTGAATAATTTCATCTTATCTATTTTTTAAAAATTATAAACCAATGTTAATACCAAAAGTAAACGTACGTCCTTGAGGGATTGAGTTACGCTCAATACCTGAAGCTAAGTTCGAATCACCGTTAGAAGAAATCTCCGGATCAACACCTAAGTAAGGAGTGAATAACAACAAGTTGTTTCCTTGAGCATAAACGCGAAGAGAAGTAATACCAATCGAACTTAAATTCGCTGGAATTTTATACCCTAAAGTCGCAGTTTGTAAACGTAAGAAATCTCCTTTTTGAACGTTCGCATCGATTAAGAAAGATGAACCGTTAGAAACGTTATCACCATAAACAGCTCTTGGAATATCCGTCACTTGACCTGCTGTCTTCCAAGAATTCAACACATCCACTGAGTTATTCCAAACACGCTGATCACGAAGACCTGCCTGAGAACCATTGTAGATATAATTACCCCCAGAGAAGGTGAAGTTAATTCCTAAGTCAAAACCTTTGTAACGTAACGTATTATTGAAACCACCGTAGAAAGTAGGTAAAGTATTACCTAAAATCTGCTGCTGAGATGAAGGAGATACAGTAGGCTTACCATCTAAGGTAGTCCATGCATTCGCTCCACCTAAGTGTTGGTATTGCACTTTAGTTCCGTCACGCGTTACAAAAATACGGCGACCATTTTCTGGGTTAACACCCGCTGTTTTCACACCATAAATTTGTGCAGCTGAGTAACCCACTTTTGTAATTGATGTAGCCTCTAAACCAGAAGTTGAAGTCAAAATAGGTGTATTAGCATCCACTAAAGAGGTTACCATATTTTCGTTCGTAGCAAAGTTTAAGTTTGTTGACCAAACAAAACCATTGTTATTAATCGGTGTAGCAGTTACAGATAACTCATAACCTTTATTGTACATCGATCCTACGTTCGCAAGAATAGAGTTTCCTGGAATACCTTTTGAAGGAGATTGAGGAACGTTCAAAATCAAGTTATTGATATCCTTGTAGTAGTAGTTCGCTTCTACCTGAATACGGTCATTTAAAAAACTAACATCTAAACCAACGTTTGTTTGAGCAGAAGTTTCCCATTTCAAATCCTTGTTACCTGCTTGGTTGAAAGATAAGGTAGGAGCTGCGCCATATAAACCTGATCCAAACGTAGAGTAAGAACCATAAGCATTCGGAACGTTACCGTTACCTACTTTACCGTAACTTGCCTTCAAACGTACATTTGAAACTTTGTTACCAAGATTTAAATTCTTGAAGAATCCTTCTTCAGAAATAGTCCAACCTAAAGAAGCTCCACCAAAATCACCCCAACGGTTTTCAGAAGATAAGGCAGAGTTACCATCGCGACGGTAGTTTGCACTTACAAAATACTTTCCAGCATAGTTATACGAGAAGCTAGAGAAATAAGCCTCATAAGCTACCTGAGAAATACCATTTCCTGCCGCTAAATTTGTTCCATAGTTACCTTGGAAATCAGTAAAGAAGAAGTCAGCTAAACCTTGGCGTTGAGCACCCCAGTTTAAAACACGTGTTTTCTGCACATCAGAACCTGCGACTAAAGAGACATTGTGTTTCTCTCCAAATGTCTTCACATATTGAAGGGTATTAATCCAGTTCCAGTTATCCGCACGAGCTGTATTATTATACGCATCTCCACTTACAGACCAACCATCACCATTGTATGGATTGAAGAAACGAATGTTTTCTGTATTACGACGATCCCATGAATAGCTCGTCTTAGCTGTCAAACCTTCCATCAAACGGAATTCAGCTCCTAAATTTGCAATTAAACGTGTATTCTCAGAAGAAATTTTATCTAAGTCACGAACCACCGCTGGATTAGGGAATTGAGCTGGCAATAGGTTATTCAGACGTCCAAGCGTGTTGTTCTCTAAATTATAAGAACCATCCGCTAAACGAGCAGGCAAGTTAGGAACTTGAGCCACCGCGATACGACCTAAACCTGATGTATTGAATGCACCACCCGCATTTGAACCAGACATAGGAGCCTTGTTAAATGAATTCGAGTAGTTAAAGTTTGCAGTTAATTTCAACCAATTTGTTGCTTGGTGATCCATATTGAAACGACCAGAACGACGTTGGAAGCTATTGCTTCTCAAGAAACCATCTTGATCAGAATAACCTGCTGAGAAATAGTAATTTGTCTTCTCTGTTCCACCATTGATCGATAAGTTGTGGTTTTGAGAAACAGCTGTTTGGTATACTTCTTTGTACCAATCCGTGTCAATTAAAGATCCATCTGCATTGTAATTAGGCAAGAATGATTGATTCTGAGCATTACGTTGAGACGCAGCAACGGCATTTGGATTTAATAACAAGGCATTCGCAATAGCGCCATTCTTGTGATCCATGTATTGCTGTGCATTTAACACGTCTGGTAAACGAACTGCCTCAGAAATACCAGCCCAAGATTCGATAGAAACTTTTGCTTTTCCTGATTTACCACGCTTTGTCGTAATGATTAAAACCCCTGCACCAGCACGAGAACCGTAAATAGCAGCTGATGCCGCATCTTTCAAGATATCGATTGACTCAATATCAGATGGGTTAATATCTGCCAGTGGGTTATTCGTAGTAGAGTTAGCCGAAACGTTATCCGTTGAAATTGGAATACCGTCGATGACAACTAAAGGGAATGAACTTAAGGATAAAGAGCTCAAACCACGCACACGGATTACCGGAGGGTTATTTAATAAACCGTTCGGTTGTGTGATGTTCACACCCGCTGCCTGACCTGTTAAACCTTGTGAGAAAGATTGAACCGGACGCTCAGCAATCGAAGCAGCTTTTACACTGGAAGCCGCGCCTGTAAATTCTTGACGCTTTCTTGTGCCATAACCCACAACTACCACTTCTGATAATTGTTTGTTGTCCGATTGTAAAACTACATTGACCACACTTCTATTTCCTACAGAAACAGCTTGTGAGTTAAAGCCTACGAAGGTAAACACTAAAGTAGCTCCGTCGGCTATAGCAATTGAGTAAGTTCCATCAGCTGCAGAAGTTGTTCCTTTTGAGGATCCTTTTGCACTAATGCTAACACCTGGTAAGGCACTTCCATCCTCGGAGGAAGTCACTTTACCAGTCACCTGTCTTGTTTGGGCAAATACTGTGCTGATAACAGCCAGCATCAACACCCACGATAGTACTAGTTTTTTCATGTTGTTTGTTTAAAATGAATGAGGCGCGAAATTACACGCGGAATTTCATTTTACAAGCTATTGTTAAATAATTATTAAATAATATTTGGCAAATCAAGTAAATCACCAAATAATATAAACGAAAGAAGGGCGACCCTCGCGGGTCGCCCTTCTTAAATCCAATCTAAAAACTATAATTAGTTTTTATCCCAGAATAACTTCGTAGTTACTACGTCTCCACCGATTGCCGCAGCAGCCGCTGTATAAGAAGTACCATTTAAAGTTTGCTCCGTATTAGGATACGTTAAACGAGTAGGGAATCCTGACTTCGCGTTAACTGGCGCTGTAATAACTGGATAATCTAAACGACGTAACTCAGTCCAAGTCTCGTAAGAACGGTTGTAAAGAGCAATCCATTTTTGTGTACCAATTTTTTGCTTCCAGTTACCTGCAGCAGTAGTATAAGCTACTTCTGGTTGAGCTAAATAAGCAGCCGCTTCAGCAGCAGTTCCACCCCAATAAAGGATAGATGCAGTGATTGCGTTGTTATAGTGTTGCTCAGCAGTACCTGCTACATTGAATCCTCTTTCTTTTGCTTCAGCGCGTAAGAATTCAGTTTCAACATAATCAGCTAAAACGTAAGGAGCATCAGCAGCAATTACTTTCGCACCTGCACGAGAGAAATCAACATACGTATTAACTTTTCCTACGATACCGCCAGCATAGTTACCTGCGTTATTTGTAGAGAAATAAGCTGTTTTACGAGGATCATTCCAACCTGCTAATTTATCCATTAAGTCTTTCGCTGCAATGTAATCTTGACGACCACCTAACACGATATCTACGTGTAATGGGTTTTGATTAGGAGATGCAGATAAGTACGTGAATAAACCGTTATCTGAAGATGCTGAGATAGCACCTGCATCAGAAGCTTCTACAGCAGATTTTGCTGCAGTTGCATTCTCGTCAGCTACGATCATACCTAACTTCATACGTAATGTATTTGCAAATTTCACCCACTTGCTCACTGAACCTTTGTAAACCACATCTTCCGATGAAGTAAATCCAGCTGCCGAAGCATCAAGTTTCGCGATATCCGCATTCAAACGAGTGATTAAATCGGCAGAAACCGTTTTTGCATCATCGTACTTAGGGAATAACTTCTCTGCATTTAATGCCTCTGTGTAAGGAATATTACCAAAAGTATTAACCAAGATACCGAAAGTATATACTTCCATGATATCTAAGATCGCTAATTTATTCGCTTTCTCCTTTGGAAGCAAAGTAGCATCCGCATTGATTAAACGAGATGATTCACGTAAATCAGCTAATACGTCACGGTACATTGCATTCCACCAAGTATTAGGAATTGCACGTGTAGCGAAATCATATTGAGCCTCATCTTGGTAAACTGCCATAGCCCATTGGCTAGTCGTAAAACGGAACACGTTTGTGTTCACACTCGCTGTCGCTAAGTTTCCTGAAAGAGACTTAACTGCATTAGAGAACAAAGTAGGTGCTGGAATTGCAGCAGGCTTCTTAGTCTCAACATTTAAGGACGCTAAGTCCTCTGTACAAGCTGATGCAAGAAACAAAAGCGGTACAAAAACTAAAAATATTCTTTTCATCTGTTTAAAATTAAGGATGATTAAAACAATAATTTCACGTTAAATCCAATCGAACGTGTCGTAGGATACGCACCTGATTGATATCCCTGCACGTTACCAGCAGAAAGATTCTCTTCAGGATCAGAGTGAG
Source organism: Bacteroidota bacterium (assembly GCA_041158445.1). Lineage (GTDB taxonomy): Bacteria > Bacteroidota > Bacteroidia > Cytophagales > Spirosomataceae > Aquirufa. Next base: position 35,618 of record JBEBBJ010000014.1, on the reverse strand, counting down.
GAAGGTTTTTGTGAATGATCCACAAATTACGTCCGTACAATGATAAATCCACTCCTTTAATTCCACCTAACTTCGCTACAAGAGCACGAGGTAAAGAATAAGTAATGTTTGCTTCACGTAATTTCACATAGCTCGCATCGTAAACGAAAGCGTGTTGTGGGTTAAATGCATAACCAAAAGTACCATAATAGTTATCCACACGAATATCGTTAGGAGTTCCATCTGCTTTCACACCTGGCATAATCACACCACCACCATCAGCGATATCTGCACGAGATGGGTTACCCTTGTCATTCAATAAAGCTGACTCTTCTAATACACCCGTAGCAGCACCATAGTACTGATCTAATGAGAATACAGAACCACCAGACTTCACATCGATCAAGAAGCTCAGTGTTACGTTTTTATAACGGAATGAGTTGTTGATACCACCAATCCAGTTAGGATTTACGTTACCGATGTTATTAGTAGTTGTTGTAGTCATATCATAACGACCATTCGCTTTTACTAATTTCTCACCATTCACATACTTCCAAGTTCTACCTTTCAAGATACCGTAAGGCTCACCCACTGTCGCGTTCAAAGTAACACCACCTTGAAATGAAGCTAACTGTAAGTTTTGGCTTTCATTATAAAGGCTTAATACCTTGTTACGGTTACGTGTAAAGTTGATGTTTACGTTCCAAGCGAAATCTGGAGTCTTAATAGGTGAACCATAAAGACTGAACTCAATACCGCTGTTCTCAATGTTACCAGCATTTACATAAGTTGAATTATAACCTGTTGCAGTTGTTACAGAAGCAGGCATAATTTGATCCAATGTATTTGTTAAGTAATACGTTGCATCAAAACCTAAACGATTTTGTAAGAATGCCATTTCTAAACCAATCTCTTTAGAAATCGTTTGCTCTGGCTTCAAGTTCGGATTATTTTGAGTTCCAGGAACTGAGAATAAAATAGTCGAACCGAATGGAGATGGTTGGTCGTATACGTTAGAGATAGATCCCCAAGGTGCATCATTACCTACCGTTGCATAGTTTGCACGTAATTTACCTGAAGTTAACCAAGGTAAATCTTGAATATGGTGTGAGAACAACCAAGAAGCAGAACCTGCATAGTATAAGTACGCATTGTTAGCAACTGGTAACGTAGAAGACTTATCTTGACGAATAGTTCCGTCTAATGTTAAGAAATCCTTGTATGTCAATGTAGCACCACCGAATAAACCGAATACCTCACGTGGGTTGTAAGATTCAGACGGAGCTGCCACTGTACCCTTCGAGTTAGCGATAGAATATAAACCTGGAACGATCAAACCACCATTAGTGATAGCATAAATCGAACGGTTTAATGACTTACGTAAGTTCAAACCAGCTAATGCCTTTAAGTTTAAATCTTTTGTTAAGTTCTTGTCAAAGTTTGCGATTAAATCATAGTTGATTTCTTCGAAGTGACGATCATAACGAGAATACTCAGCAATATCAGTAGAACCTACAGCGATGCGCTCCTCTTGGAATTCATCATAAGTATCCATTGTGATACGACCCATTACATTTAAGTAATCAGTTGCCTTGTAGTTTAACATGGCATTACCGAACATACGAGTACGTGTATCGTTCTCCTTATTTTGGTAACGAGTCCAATAGTAGTTATCTGTATAGATAGGCTTCAATCCAGCTGCAGTAGATGGATCAGACCAGTTCCAAGTTACGTTCTTATTGTTACGGAAGTACGCATCTTTTTGCTCCAAGATATCTACGTTAGTTTGATACCATTGACGGAAGTTTTGGTTTACGTTCAATCCATCATAACCTGTACCATAACGACCTAAACCTTCTACAACTGAGAAGTTAGCCGCTGCTGATGCAGTTAATTTAGAAGAAATAGCATACGTACCTGAAAGGTTCATAATGTTCTTAGAAACCTTAGAGTTAGGTAAAGTTCCACGATCTTCGTTACGAGTAAATCCTAATTTGAAAGAACCTTTATCTGTAGCACCATCTAAAGAGATGTTTGTGTTGTTAGAAATAGCTGTTTCGTAGAATTTATCTGGCGTATTAGCCGCAGCAACCCAAGGCTTAGCCTTTAAGTAGTTAGGACCAGCAGGATCAAAAGCATCCCAGTGGTATACCTTTAAGCTAGGGTCAAACTTAACACCGTAAGAAGCATCTTCAGAAGTAGGAACTACTAAATCATCAGCTCCGTCACCGTTTGCATCAAAATAGAAGAAACCATCCTTTTGGTATGGATCAGAATAACCAGCACCGTATTGGTTTTGGTATTTAGGGAAAGTAGAACGGTCGATTGTACCTACTGATAAACCAGAGTTAATCGTTAAACCTAAACCTTTCTTAGCTTTCTTAGACGTGATCATGATCACACCATTCGAAGCACGTGAACCGTAAAGAGCAGTTGCCGCAGCACCTTTCAATACTGTCATTGACTCGATATCATCTGGGTTAATATCCGCAGCTGCATTACCATAGTCATAACCACCACGACCTGTACGTTGGTTAGATGAGTTAGTTACTGAGTTATCCACAGGAACACCATCTACAACGAATAATGCTTGGTTATTACCAGTCAAGGACTTAGAACCACGGATAACTACGTTAGTAGAACCACCGATCGCGTTACCTTGTGTGATTTGCACACCTGATACTTTACCAGAAAGTTGTGAGAATGCGTTACCTGAACGAACACGTGTTAACTCTTCTCCTTTAACTTGCTGAGCAGCATAAGGTAATGAGTTCTTCGTACGTGTAAGACCCAAAGCCGTAACAACTACTTCATTTAACTCAGAAGCATCTGAAGCTAAAACAACGTTGATAGCGTTTTGATTTCCTACAGAAACCGTTTGTGGCTTGTAACCCACAAAGCTAAAAGTGATTGCAGCGCCATCACCAACTGTGATTTTGTAAGTACCATCTGCTGCAGTGGTTGTACCACGAGATGAACCTTTTAGGCTGACACTAACTCCCGGAAGAGCCGCACCATCCTCTGAAGCTGTAACCTTACCGGTTACTTGCCTTGTTTGAGCCATTGATGTGCTAAATACAGCTAACACCAATACCCCAAGGAGTAATAGTTTTTTCATGTTGTTGAGTTTAATTAATGAAAAAATAATAGAATAAGTTTGCCAAATTAGGAATTTTCTAATAAACCACAAAATTTTGGCGCACAAAAAAAAGGCGTCCCCTTTCGAGAACGCCTTTTTCAATCTAATTAAGTAACTACTTATTTAGGATTTGTCGTAGGTGCAGAACCTGCGCCAGCTGGATTGTTTGCTAACTCATTGTTAGGAACATCCCAGTAATCTAAATAACCATACTTGATTGTTGCATTAGTAGATACTGAAGAGCCATCTTTAGAGATAACTACCGCACCTGTGCGACCGTTATCTAAAACTCCCCAACGACGTGCATCATAGAAGGATAAACCACGGAAAGCTAAAGCCACACGGCGTTCTTTACGTAATTCTTCTTTTACAACTGCTGCGTTAGTAGAAGTGATCGCTGCAATACCCGCACCTTGGTAATCACGAACTGCATTAATGCTTGCAGCAGCACCTGCAACATCACCTTTCCACAATTTCGCTTCTGCTTTCATCAACTCATTTTCTTCGTAAGAACCTAATAAGAAGATTTCTGCGTTACCAGCTGTACGATTCACATACGTGTAAACACCTGCTAAACCGTTACCGCCATCTTTAATTGCATAACGTGTGTTAAATGCATTACCACGATCCGAGTTACCAACCCAAACAGTAAATAATTTAAAGTTTTGTGCTAAGCGTTGGTCACCTGTGTTGAAATCTTGAATTAAACGCTCAGAGATTTTGTATGTTCCACCTGAAGCGTTAGAACCTACTGCACGAGCAGCCACTGAGTAGTTAGATGATCCGAAGATATCACCGTTAGCATTCGTATTTCCAGCAAATACTGGATCAGAAGCACCAACACCAGCATTAGCTAATGTTAAGATCGCATCCCATTGAGCTGCAGTCATCGTAGCAGTCGGCGTATTAACCAAGATGTTACGAGCCTTCATTGTGTTCAAGTTCTTGATCCACTGAGCTGCTGTAGGAACAGCACCTTTATCGTTTTGGAAGAAATCCGGAATTAAAGCCGTAACGATTTCTTCAAAATCAGCAGAATTACCTGATGCATTAACGGCTGTTGCTGCTTTGTCAAAATTAGACGTAGCTTCAGCGATAATCGCCTCTTTCGATACATACGTATTGTTTGTAACCGATGGAGTATTTACGATTAAACCAGCATAGTATAAAGAACCAATACGAGAATAAGCTAAACCTTTCCAAGTATAAGCCCAAGCTTTGATCGCATTTTTCTTCGCTGCTGCATCACCTGTAAATGTAGTCTTATCAACTGCATCTAAAATCGTGTTACAAGCATTGTTTAATTGATACATCATCGCCCACTCATGCCAACCTGGGTTACCACCTTGTTGAGAGTTCGTGTTTACGGCACGTAACAAGTTTTTCTGCAAAGCAGGGCTATTGGGGTTAGCCACTTGAGTTCCATTATCTAAAGTCACCATGTCTGGTGAAGACAAGTTATTCATGTACGTGTTCGCCGCTTCAGCAGAAACCACGTCACCCATTAACTCATGAATACCTACAACACCATTGTAGAATGCACCTACAACACCATCATAGTACTTGTTACCAGCAGAAGTAAATCCGTTTTTGTAAACAGATCCTTGCGCTAAAGCAACGATACCAGCCTCAGACGAAGCCGTCGCAGGCGTAGGTTGGTTTGGATTTTGGATATCCAATTGATCCTTGCACGACATAACCGATCCAGCTAAAAGCAGAAAGGAAAGTGCGGTTATTTTTATATTTTTCATTTTTTTCAAATTTAAATGATACCTTTTTCTCAATTCTGAATTAGAAACCAATGTTCAACTGTACTTGGTATGAACGTAAGTTAGGCATTGTATTGTGATCAGTTCCACGGTCCCAAGCAGAGTTAACACCACCTGAAGAGATCTCTGGATCTAAACCTGTGTAGTTTGTTAACGTATACAAGTTACGTCCTGAAGCTACTAATTGTAACTTGCGGAATGACTTCAATCCAAATGCTTTCACTAAGTCAACACCTACAGAAAGGTTACGTAAACGTGCGAAAGAAGCATCTTCGTAGAAGTAGTTCTTCGTACCATTACGAGAAACCTCTGCGTACACACCACGGTAGAATGCTGACCAAGCACCTGTCTCACCATTGATGGTGATTGGTTGTTGGTAATCAGAGTGGATACCATCACGGTACATCCATTCTTTCGTTTGGTTATATACGTGTGCACCTTGGATTAAATCAACTTGTAAGTTGAATGAAAGGATACCTTTCCAAGTTAAATCTGTAATGAATGAAGCATTGAAATCTGGATTTGGATCACCGAAGCTATATTGTCCTGAAGAGAAATAAGGAGCTTTTGTAGACTTCTTAACTACCCAACCATTACTTGCTACTTCGTATTGAGAACGAGATGCCTCAGGAATTGCCACAGTGCCATCAGGTAAAACAGCATCTAAGCTATGGATACCCATGAAACCGTATAATTGACCGATTTTCTCACCAGCACGTAAAACGTATCCAGTAGAACCAGCACCTGAAAGAACAACTACTTCAGCACCACCACGAACGGCTGTGATTTCAGAAGTTTGCTTTCCAAAGTTCGTTGTAAAATTCCAAGTCCAATCTGCATCTCTGTAGATCTGCGCGTTTAAGCTAGCTTGGATACCATTTGATCCTAAAGAGAACGCGTTATCTTTTACTGTACCGATACCTGTAGAAGGTGCCGCATCTACTTCAAAGATCGCATTGTCTGTCGAACGCTTCCAGTAAGAAGCTGACAAATTCACGTTGTTTAACCAAGCAGAATTTTTTCCTAAGTTCAAACCGATATCTGTACCGATCTCTAATTCTTTAGAAATCTCTACGTTCAAGTTCGGGTTAGACTGAGTTAATGGGAAGAAGAAGGCATTTCCTCCACCGATAACACCTGTGTTCAACGTGATATAACGGTCAAAAGCTCTTGGCTGAATACCTGCCTCACCATACGCTGCACGTAATTTGAAATCTTCAACTGTTGTGCTGATCGCAGAGTTTTTGAAAATTCCTAATTCTGATACACGTAAGTAAGCATCTCCACGAGGGAAAGTTTGTGGAGTAGACGCAGCACCGAAAGCTGACGAGAAGTCCGTACGGAAACCACCTGAGATACCACCGATCGTTCCATAGTCAAAACGTTGTGTCGCTAAGTAACCATAAGTAATGAATGGTTCTTTGTAATCACGGTATACTTTTGTTTCAGCTGCTTGTGATGTATTCACTGGCGTGTAGTTCGGCATACCGATACCATAAGAAACATAAGATGTACTTAAACGATTTCTGTAGTCAAATGCCACTTGCGTAGTTGTACGTAATGGAATGTTGATGTTGAAATCTTTTTGGAAATCTGTTTTGAAAATCGCAGAACCTAAGAAGTTTTGCAATGAACTTGTATTCTCATAACGGTTCAACTCACCTGTCGCATCATTACCGTTGAAGTTATAATACCAGTATTGTTGATCCATAATGTTCTTGTTACCTGTTTGGTTCAAGTACGTGTAAATCGTCTTGTCCGTTTGGAAGTTAACACCGTATTTCGCATCTAAAGACACAAACTTGTTGATCTCGTAGTTCAAGTTTAAGCTTTGAACGATATCAATACGATCAGAATTTGTCTTCGTGTAGTAGTTAACTGCGTTCGGGTTGTAACCGTTCACACCTACTGCATCACCCATATAACCAGGGTAGTTACCATCTGCATCTTTCCAATCGTAATCTACGAATGGACGAGAGTTAAATACAGAGTAGATAATTGAACGACCAGTACCGTCGTTGATTGTGTTCTTTGTATAAACTAATTGAGTGATAGAACGCAATTTCAAACCTTTAGCTAATTCGAAACCTAAGTTAGCCGTCATGTTTGTACGATTTAAACCACCTACGTTTTTGAACGGACCTGCATTATCAGAGTTCGATAAAGAGAAGTTAAAATCACTTTTCTCAGAACCACCTGAAATAGATAAGGAGTTGTTGTAGTTCGTAGTTGGAGTAAAGAACATACCGAAGTGATCATAATACTTCAAGTTCTTGTCATAAGGCTTGTTAATTTGAACCGTAGGGTCAGTCGAAGCAAAAATAACGTTTTCGCCATATGAACCGTAGATAGGATCTAATGCCAAAGGCTGGCCAGAACCACCAATTACTTCGTTGTTCGCGTTCGTCTTAAAACCGTGCTTGTCTGCTTTGCGTAAACCACCCACGTTTAAAGGAGTAGAGTTGATAACAGATGAAGCGAAGTCAATGTTTACTTTACCAGCTTTACCTTTTTTCGAGAATAATTGAATTACCCCGTTCGCACCTTGTGCACCATAGATAGTCGCTGCAGCCGCACCTTGAATAACCTCTACCTTTTCAATGATATTTAAATCGATTGAATTAAGGTCAGTAGATCCTACTTCCACACCATCTAATAAGATCATTGGAGAAGTTCCACGGTTAATCGTGTTGATACCACGTAAAACGATACTAACTGGTTGACCCGGCATACCGTTTCCAGAAGAGATCTGCGCACCTGCAATTTTACCTACTAAAGCCTGATCTACTGAAGCAGTAGGCACTGAAGGTAAATTTTTAGCGGTGATCGCTTGTACATCGATAGCTGTTGAACGCTTATCGATCGCAGAACCTGTACCCGTTACGACAACCTCCGAAAGTTGACGCGTATCTGTCGCCAATTTAACATCGATGACAGATTGGTTACCCACTGCAATTGTTTTTGGATTTAAACCTACAAAAGAGAAAACTAATGTAGCTGAACTTGGCACAGATAATGAATAGTTACCATTCACATCTGACTGAGTTCCTTTGCCTGTTCCTTTAATTTGAACAGTAACACCTGGAAGACCAGAACCGTCCTCGGCTGAGGTCACTTTTCCTGATACCTTTTTATCTTGAGCGAAAATAGTCGCTACCGATAGCATGGTTAACAGAAAAGTCATGAGTAAGTTTTTTTTCATGAACATTTAGTTAGGGTTGAAAAAAATTTGTTGATAAATAAATCAATCGATCGAAAATTAACAAAATGTTAATAAACAAACAAAAGAATCAAGTTAAATGACACAGATTAGCACTGAAAAATGAGAATAATCAATATTTTATGCTAGAAATGAGGCATTTAAGCATATAATATTTTGATAAATCCTATAACTCAGAATTATAAGAATTTTGTATTTTTCTGATACAATAGCACAATTACAAGAATTGATTCAAAATCATAACTCCAGCTAGACCTGTTATAGACACAATGGTCTCCATCAAAGACCAAGATCTTAATGTTTCCTTAACAGTCAAATTAAAGTATTCTTTGAAGAGCCAAAAGCCCGTATCGTTCACATGGGAGAACATTAAACTACCTGCACCGATACTTAATACCATTAAGTTAGCGTTTACTGATCCAGAAGCCACTAATGGATAAATCATACCCGCTGCCGTAAGCCCCGCGATTGTTGCAGAACCCAAACAAACGCGTATGATTGCAGCCATCATCCAACCCAATACCAAAGGATGAATAGGAAGCCCTCCTAAATAGGTAGCAATCTCCTTGCTAACCCCAGAAACCAATAAAATCTCTTTCAAGGTTCCTGCACCCGCTATGATTAAGAGAATCATCGCCACATCTTTCACTGCTTCTCCATAGACGTTCATCACCTCCTCGATTTTCTTCCCCATTCGTATCCCTAAGACATAAGTAGCTACAACAATAGCCACAAGCATCACCATCGCAGGATCTGCGATTAATTTAACTAATGGGTTTGTAGGCAATTGAACCTCCGCGATTGTCGTACCTACTAATAGGAATGTTCGCTTCATCGATTTCAGCTGCAGCGAAGGCTTTGAGTGGTTTGATGGGGAGGTGGGCCAAAGTTTTGGCAAAAATAGGACCCGCTAAAATAATCGCAGGGATCGCTACGATAATGCCTAACATCAAAGTCTCCCCCATATTCGCGTGAAACTGCGCGACTAAAGCGGCTGGAGAAGGATGCGGCGGCAAAAATCCATGCGCCACAGATAAAGAAGCCATCATAGGAACCCCAGCCATCAAAGGTGGAATCTTGTATTGATGTACCAGGGAAAAAATCAAGGGAATCATCAAGACAAATCCCACATTATAAAATAATGGAATTCCGATGACGAAACCTGTCAACATCAGGCCCCAGGTGATGTTTTTAAGACCAAATAAATCAATTAAAGTACCCGAAATCTGTTTTGCAGCTCCCGAACTAGCTACTAATTTTCCGAGCATCGCACCTAGCACGAGAATAACAACTAGAGAACCAAGGGTATCGCCGAGGCCTTTTTGGATGGATTTAGCAATATCTGGCAAAGGCAGGCCGAGGCAAACTCCCGCAAAAAGGCTAACTAATAAAAAGGCTATAAAAGAATTGACCTTCCAGTACGTGATTAACAGTACTAAAAGGCCAAGGCTTGCAATTACAATGAATAAAGTCATAGAGTGAATAGGTTATCACTCCCAATTTACTAGTTAGCTTTTAAAAATCGCCATAGGTTTCTTCTAAATATTTCTGCATAACTAGAATATCCTCTTTAGAAGTTAAATCAGGCACATTCTCTGCTAAAGGAATCGCAAAGAATCCTTTGCCCTCCCCTTCGCCAAACATCACCACCGACGTAGGCAACTCCTTTTCATTACGAACTGGGTGGAAAGGTGTCTTCGCTAAATAAGGTAAGAATGTACTCGCTTCAAATACAAAAACGTTCATACTCACGCCTAAACGACCTTGTTTCGCCATTAATTCATCTGCCTGCTCCTTCGTTGGCTTCTCAATAATCTCTAATAAATACCCTTCTTCATCCGTACGAATCAAAGCAAAAGCCGAAATACGCTCTGCTGGGTACAATAAACTATCGCGGTGATACGAAATCAAGGCCTGAGGAACTTCGGATGCCCAAAGCGTTTTCAATGCATTCACCGAATACAAATTATCTGAATTACACACAATCACGCGGCCCGTCTGCCAATCCGCATGTTGAGATAAAGCCTGGTAAACTGCATCTGCTGTCCCTGCCGGCTTTTCGCGATCTGCCGCGATTTGCTGACGAGCAAACACGATTTTCATCCCCCAAGTAGCATCTTTCGCCATTAATGACTCGCAATATTCCTGAGAAACAGTATCTGTCGGATGCAATAATAACATCACCTCTTCGATTCCCGCTAGGTGTGCATTGTATAATTGGTAATCAATCAAGGTCTTGCCATTCTTTCCCACTTGGATCATCCCTTTCGTCACCGCATTCGCTTGCGCTACTAATTTCGGGTCTAAATCACTGTTCTCCTCTGCTAATGCTTTTTTCATGCGAGAGGCCATACCACCCGCTAAAATCAATAATCTCTTCTTCATATTATTTTCGTTGTTCCTTTATCTACTGTAATAATGTAGGCCTTTCCACCCTCTTTTTCAATGGCTGCGACTACTTTTTCTGGATCTTTAGGGGCATAGGCAAACATACAACCGCCGCCACCTGATCCATTTATTTTGGCTCCCAAAGCTCCTGCCTCCAATGCCGCCTCTATCATTCGATTGATTTTTGGCGTAGAGATTCGCTTGTGATCCCGCAAATTTACTTGATGTTCGTTTAATAAAGAACCTAATTTTTCATCTGACCAAGGGTTTTTTCCCTCAAACATGGCCTTCGCCTCTAAAAGCAAATCTCGATCACTAATGTTCGATCGCAAAAGCACCCACTCGTCCTCGGTTAATAATTCTCTATACTGTTCTGGACTCGTTTCCGTTGCTAAATCAAAATCCGGGTATTTTGCCTGAATCTTTTTCATACCTCCTAGCATCCCAAACTTCACATGACTCAAAATCCCCAAGGTATCCTTCGGCTCCATCGAATCCCCTAACACAAAGGTTCCCAATTCTCTCGCATAGGTTTCAATGTGAATTTCAGGTACACTGGCTAAGTAAATCACATTGCCCACCGCCGTCGAATATTGATCCATCATTCCCCCAGGCTCAGAAAATTCTAAAACCTCCGCTTCGTAGGTGATCTCACCTACTAGTTTTTGGGAATAACCTAAATCGTAGATTTCATTCAAAAAATTCACCCAAGAAACGAGCAAAGCGGAGGAACTAGAAGTGCCAGAATTGATGGGAATATTTCCACTTACACTTAGTTCTAACCCTCTTTCAAGGCTATGCCCTTTGCGGTGCAATACATTCAAGACACTCTTAAAATAATCGCGTTCTTTCGTGTAGGCTAAAGGATAAATTAGCTCGAATGTTTCTTCAGCTCCCACATCAGGCAGAGAAAAATGCACCACATTATCTTCTCTGAAATCACCTTTGATTTGAATACGCTTCGAAATAGCCGCTGCAATTACCGGCAAACCTAAGTAATCTTGATGTTCGCCAAAAAGACAAATGCGACCCGGTGTAGAAACGATCATTTTAAGCAGGGTGTTTCGTTAAATAATCCAATTTATAGGCCCAGGTCGCGGCGATGTTTTCTGCCTTCGTTATAGCCTCTTCTGCCTTAGGTCCTTCAAACAAATCCCGTAGCGTTTCCCTAAACAACGAAAGCCATCTTTCAAAGTGAGCAGGGGTTATCGAATGGATTTGATTGATCTGTAAATGCGGCCTCATGGGCGCTCCTTGATAGGATGTCCCCTGAAACAACAACATCTCCCAAAAATCATACATTTTAGGGAGATGTGTCGAAAAATCCACGTGCATCACTTCCATGAAAACCTTGCCAACTAAATCATCCGAGGGCATTTTAGCATAAAATGCATCTACAAATGTTTTAATATCAGCCTTCGAAGCGATGTCGTTTTTCATTAATGCGTTTTCACTTTTTTAAGCAATTGCTGCGCCACTTTGCCGCCTTGAATCACTCCTTGATCAAGCGCAGGACGGAAGTGAATTCCTCCATACAAACGACTTATCGATGCTTCATCAGCCGCTTGCTTGAAGGACGTAAATTTACGCGGAGGTAAGCCATACGGAATTTCTGTCGAGTCATTAAAGGCGACATTATCCCCATAAATATTCGTCAATACCGTAGCCGCCGCACTTGAAATAGTACTATGTCCGGAGGTGTATTCTGGGAATGGAGGCGTCTGTAAAATCGGTATCCATTTTTTATCAATACTGTTGTTAATGACCGTCTCTGGACGAATTCTTACCGAACGGTATTTCTCATCCCAGCACGAAATAAATCCATCGAAAATGGACATCGATGTCAGCACAAAAGCTTCAGCCACTTGCACGTGTGTCTTCTTCAATTGACGAGAGACTTGCCCCACAATCCCCATCCAGTGGCCTCCTGGCGACATTTTCTTCGTTGCAAACATCGCATGTCCTGTGATATTCATTTTAAAGGGATTACAATCCCAGAAGTTCGCAATATCCCGCTGTTCATTGGTTAAATTCTTCACGGTATTATACGACTCCATCACCTCTTTGTAATAAGGAGTACCTGGTGTTAAATCAAATTTAGCTGGAATAGGCGCCTGAAATTGAGCCGATGAATCTAGACCTACAGGCCGAATCTTTGTCCAAAAAGGCTCCACCGCATCCATGTAGGCCGGAGGTGTAGGCGTCCAAGTTCCTGGTTCATTTGTTACTGTAAAACGGAAACCACGGGTCTGCTTGTAATTATCTTTTGCCGAATATTTAATTACAGATTCCGCAATCGAATCTCCTAATGCGATAGAACGCTCATAAACGTCATCCGGAATACCGGTCGCTTTGTAATCTTCCTCTAATTTTTTATCAAACTCCTCATATAACTCTTGCGCAAAAGTCAGCTTCTTGCCTACCGATAAAAAGGCACGTGTAGAAGCTAAAGGATAGCAATATTCCTTGCCTTTTTCCGGCTGAGCGACTTTTTCAAAACCATTAATTTGCCCTACTAAAGACTTATAGCCCTTTTCTCCATGAATCGCTGCTTCATAGCCTGCAATACTAGCATACATGTAAATACGAGAGGAAACGGGAGGTGCGAAAATGTCGTGAATGATACTTTCAGTCAACATGACTTCAGCGCGAATCAGAAATTCCGGATTAGCGGCCGCTTTTTGGTAGTCTTTGTTCGAAGTGGAACAAGATGCTGCGAACAACACGGCGAAAAGAAGAATAATTTTTTTCATGTAGGGCTTGATTAACCTCACAAAGGTAAGAAAAATCAAACATACATTTCGCTGATGAAAATCAGGATTTGGCTAAAACTTCTTCGGCCGCCTTTCTGCCTGAGGCTAAGGCACCTTGTAAGGACGGAAACTCCAAATAATCCCCTGCTAAAACGATCCCGTTTGCCGCTTTTTTTATCGCCTCATAGTCATCCACTAATTGCAAAGAATGCGGAATATCAAAGCTCATGACTGGACTTAGTTTCTGACCCGGCAATTGCTTTTCTAACGCTTCTTTTACTTCCTTTTCCGAACTAGTGTGTAGCGTCGTCGCTGAATACAAGGCACTGCCTTTAGGCGCGAAATCAGGATTAATGTCCGTCAAACAGGTATAATGCAATAAATGCTTATCGCCCACTAGCCTTAACAGGGCTGGCTGAGGAGTTGATTTTTTGGCTGAAAAATAATAGGTTTTGGAGGCCAAAGTGGATGAAACTTTTTGTCCTAGTAATCGCGCAGCAACGGGTAAATCCACCGCTAGTATGACCGCCTGACCTTCGATCTTTTCTCCCGTGCTTAGTGTGACACTCGTGGCATCCACCTGCGAGATTTCTTGATTTAATCTGATCGAATCTTGTGGCAAACGCGACGCCAGTTGATCCGGGATCGCCTGTATTCCTTTCGCAGGAATGGCCGCATCACCCGACAAAAACTGATCTAAATAATAGTAAAAAAGCGAGGCCGGCTGGGTCAACTTTTCTTGCAGGAAAATGCCTTGAAAAAAAGGAATTAAAAACGCATTTTTGAATCGGTCAGAGAACGAAAAGGAATCAATTAATTCCTGCGTAGTTTGAGTGCTTCCATCTAAAGGAGCCACCTTGCCTTGAAGCTTCAACCAAATCCTAGTCAGCGAAAAAACATCCTGAATGCTGAGCAGATCTGAACTAAACAACTCAAACGGCTTCCGCAAAGGATTGTAAAAAACCTGATCCTGCACCATGGCCCCCGATTCAAAATACTGCAAATCAAGTGCGTTAAGATCTAGTGAACGCTGAACTTCAGGATAGGAGGTTTGTAATACTTGAAAACCACAGTCTAAAATAAATCCATCTTTTTGCACTGAGCAAACACGCCCACCCACCTGAGCTTCCTTTTCAAACAAAATGAAGTCTCTGTGGTTATCATGTAAAATATTGGCTGCTTGCAAACCGGCAATTCCGCCTCCAACAAGTAGGATGGGTTTCATAGATAAATTATATTTTTTAAAACTCTACAAAATTAAAATTGTTTAACATTCTTTTTGTTAAATTGCACATTATAAATACAAAATTGCTGAATGGAGTACCTAGTTAAGGCAGAAGGAGAGTACAGATACATCGACGAAGGACAAGGCGAAACCCTCTTATTACTTCACGGTTTATTTGGCGCATTGAGCAATTGGGCTGGAGTGATTAATCACTTTAAGTCTAGCTACCGAGTGATTATCCCCTTAATGCCTATCCACGAGATGCCCATTAAAGAGGCAGGATGTGAGGGTTTGACCGAATTTATTGAAGGTTTTGTCGACTTTAAAGGCTTAGATAAATTTAGTGTGATCGGTAATTCTTTGGGCGGTCATGTGGCCTTGATTTATACCCTCCGTCATCCAGAAAAGATCCAGCGATTGATGTTAACAGGTTCATCAGGACTTTTCGAAAATTCGATGGGAGGTTCTTATCCGAAAAGAGGCAATTACGAATACATCAAGGAACGCGTTGAATACACGTTTTACGACCCGAAGACGGCTAGCAAAGAATTAGTCGATGAGGTTTTTGAAATCACGAATAGTATCCCTAAAGTGATGCGTATTATCGCGATTGCGAAATCTGCACAGCGTAATAATATGGCCAAAGATATTGTTCACATCAAGGCCCCTACCCTATTGATTTGGGGATTAAACGATACCATTACCCCACCCGAAGTGGGACACGAATTCAATCAATTAATTCCAGGTTCGACCTTGAAATTTATTGACAAATGCTGCCACGCTCCCATGATGGAAAGACCAGCTGAATTCAACGAAATAGTTACCGAGTGGTTAAACAATAACCCGATTTAACATGCTAATTCTATCACACCTAAATTACGATTTACCGGTGTTACGAATGAGTGATTCTGTGTCTAAAACCCAGAAGACCCTTCGTGCAAACGGAATCAATGCCTTAGCGGTGGTAGAGAAAAAGCAATTTATCGGTGTTGTTACCGAAGAAACTCTGGCGCAGGCCATCTCTCCTGATCAAACCCTAGCTGACCTTCAGGCCCACTTATCTACCTTTCAAATGGAAGAGGAGGAAGATGTGTTAGCCAGCTTACCCTGGTTTGACGATTCCACTGTTGAACTGATTGCCATTACGAATCCATCAGGCTTGTTCACAGGCTATTTGACTAAATCAACAGTCGGGAATTTATTACTCAAATCAGGCTTAGAACAGAAGAATGGAGGAATTATTCGTATTCCATTCCAAAGTTCCCGCGACAGTCTTAGTTCCATCATCCGAATCATGGAAGAGGAAAATGGATTTGTGGTGCGTAGCTTTTTCCAAGAACCAATACTGGTGATTCAAGTGCAAACCGAGACTTTTGGCAAAATCATTTCGAACTTAGAAAGACACGGAGTTTTTATCGAAAAAGCATTTGTTTTTGGGGAGCAATTAGAAGTCGATCAAGATCGATTTGATCATTTAATGCGTTTCATAGATTTATAATGGGGGTTCAATTAGCGATTCACGGGAAATCATTTTCGGCAGAAACAAAGCCATTAATGGAAAAAATGTGGGCGGACATTTGTGCCAAAAATTGCCAACCCATCCTTTCTGATTTCTTCAAAAATCATTTATTGGAGCACGGCTTTTCGGTCGCTGAAGTTCCCAGCTATTCTACTGAAAAAGGACTAGAATCTGCGGACATGGCTTGGAGTATCGGTGGCGATGGCACCCTACTGGAAACCTTAACTCAAATAGGCCCAAGAGAAATCCCTATTTTAGGTATCAATACAGGCCGATTGGGCTTTTTAGCCACGCTTTCTCCACCCGAAATTAGCTCTGCCTTAGACACCGTTTTACAAGGTAATTACCGCATCGAAAACAGAAGCCTTGTGGCTGTCGAATCTGAAATGGACTTTTTCGATGGCAAAGGATTTGGCTTAAATGAAGTAGGTATCATGAAAACAGATACCTCTTCCATGATTACCATCAAAGCATCTGTGGACGGAAATTATTTGAATTCGTATTGGGCAGATGGCCTAATCGTTTCCACCGCAACGGGCTCTACCGGTTATTCCCTAGCGGTAGGCGGTCCGTTAGTGATTCCTAGCTCCGACATTTTCATCATTGCGCCTATGAGCCCGCACAATTTAAACGTGCGTCCGCTCCTCGTTTCTAGCTCAACCGTTTTAACATTTGAAGTTAGTTCTCGAAGCAAAAACTTCCTTATTTCATTGGATTCCCGTTCCAAAGTAATCGACAGCCACTTCAAAATCGAAGTCAAAAAAGCACCTTTTTCAGCGAAACTAATCAAGATTCAGTAGAGATGGTTTATCTCTTATCTATACTCTCTACTCTATACTCTCTCATCTAAAGCAATCTCTTTAACTCATTAAGCTTGAGTAGCGCCTCAATCGGGGACAACGAATTCACATCTAACTCCTTCAATTGATCCTCGATTTTCTGCAATCCTTCCGGAATTTCAGCACCGAAAAGAGACATCTGGTAGTTTGCCTTCGGCATCTCTTTTAGCTTATCGATGTTGTCTTCTAAAACGTGATCTTTTTCTAAATTCTGTAAGATTTCGTGGGCACGTAAAACTAAAGAAGTTGGCATTCCAGCTAATTGAGCGACATGAATACCAAAACTGTGCGCACTTCCTCCTGGCAATAGTTTGCGTAAGAAGATGATTTTGTTACCCACTTCTTTGACGGAAACGTGGAAGTTTTGGATGCGCGGGAAGTCCTGCGTTAATTCGTTTAATTCGTGGTAGTGGGTGGCAAATAAGGTTTTGGCCTTATGAACTGGATGATTATGCAAATGTTCTGCGATCGCCCAGGCCATCGAAACGCCATCATATGTCGATGTTCCACGACCGATTTCATCCAATAAAACGAGCGAACGAGACGATAAATTATTCAGGATCGCCGCCGTTTCGGTCATCTCGACCATGAAGGTCGACTCCCCTTTCGATAAGTTATCGGAGGCACCCACACGCGTGAACACTTTGTCCACTAAACCTAGGTTAGCGGATTCAGCAGGCACATATGAACCCATTTGGGCGAGTAAAACGATGAGTGCCGTTTGACGCAACAAGGCTGATTTACCGGCCATATTGGGACCTGTAATCATCATAATTTGCTGCGTTTTATCGTCTAGATAAATGTCATTGGGCACATAATTCTCCCCCGCTGGCAATTGCTTTTCGATCACCGGGTGACGACCACCTTTGATATCGATGATTTCCGTTTCGTTTAAAGCGGGACGAACATAATTGTTTTTCTTCGCTACCGTAGCAAAGGAGGCTAATACATCCAGAGTAGCAATTCCAAGCGCATTCTGCTGAATATGAGTGATATAGCTCAAAGCCGATTGCACTAATTCTTGGAATAAGCGAAATTCAATCACTGAGATTTTATCTTCTGCACTGAGAATCTTTTCCTCGTACACCTTCAATTCTTCCGTTATATAACGCTCCGCATTCACCAAAGTCTGCTTGCGAATCCATTCTGGTGGCACGCGGTCTTTGTGGGCGTTGGTTACTTCCAAATAATAGCCAAATACCTTGTTATAAGAGACTTTCAGTGAGGTAATTCCTGTGCGTTCAATTTCACGCTTTTGGATATCCGCTAAGAAGTTCTTGCCCGAACTAGAAAGTCCGTGCAATTCATCTAATTCAGCTAAATACCCACTCTTAATCATGCCACCTTGGTGCATGAGCACCGGCGGGTCTTCGCGCAAAATCGTGTCAATTTTCTCCACCAATTCCGTGCAAGAATCTAAACTGGCCGCTAGACCTGAGAGACTTGGCGATGTGGATGCTGATAAAAGTATTTTGATTTCCGGAATCTGCTGCAAAGCTTTTTTCAAGGCATTCAATTCGCGGGGATTGATGCGTCCTGCTGCGACTTTGGAAATCATCCGCTCCACATCACCGATCGGTTTCAATAAGTCCGAAACCTGATCTAATAAACTCGAAGAGGCTAATAAACCTGCAACACCTTCTTGTCTTTGTTCGATGGTTTTTAGCTCTTTTAAAGGCAATACCAACCATTTACGAAGCAAACGACCGCCCATCGCGGTCAGGGTTTGATCGATGAGTGAAATCAAAGGAACTCCCCCCTCTTGTGTGGGATGAATTAATTCCAAATTACGAATCGTAAAACGATCTAACCAGACATATTTATCCTCTTCAATACGCTGAATGGACGAAATATGACCGATGGCGCGGTGTTCGGTTTCCGCTAAATAATGTAAAATAACGCCGGCAGAAATGATGCCTAGCGGACTATTTTCGATACCAAATCCTTTCAGATTTTTGGTCTTAAAATGCTGTGTTAAAAGAGGATACGTGAATTCGTGTGTAAAAATCCACTCCTCCATGGTGAAGCTGTGAAATTGCTCGCCGAAGGCATCTAGAAAGGCGTTTCTATGCTTTTTCGGATACAAAATCTCGGCCGGCAAGAAACTTTGGACTAACTTCTGAATATAGGCTAATGGGCCCTGAGAGCACATAAACTCACCCGTCGAAATATCCAACAGGGCGATTCCATAGGTAGAAGACTTCTCATCTAAAGAAATCGCAGCCACATAATTATTGCGCTTATTATCTAATACTTGGTCATTAAACGAAACACCTGGCGTTACTAATTCAGTCACCCCGCGCTTCACAATCCCCTTCACGGTCGCAGGATCCTCTAATTGATCACAAATCGCTACACGTTCACCCGCGCGCACTAATTTAGGTAAGTAGGTATCCAAAGAATGGTGTGGAAAACCGGCTAATTCGGCGTCGGCGTTGCCATTATTACGGCGCGTCAAAACAATGCCCAAAATTTTCGAAGCTTTCACTGCATCTTGGCCAAAGGTCTCATAAAAATCCCCCACGCGGAACAACAAAATAGCCCCAGGGTATTTCGCCTTGATTTGATTAAACTGCCTTGAAAGTGGGGTTTCCCCTTTTTTCAATGGCTCCTCTCCGTTGTCTGCTTTCCGTGCCAAATATTTTAATAATTAGTAGAACAAAAATAAGCCAATTTTTCTATTTTTGATTTCTCTAAACCAGATTAACAAAATGATTAATTCCTCAATTTACATTAAATCTCAACAAGAGGTTTTCGATGTAGTGATCGTAGGTTCCGGTGCGGGTGGCGGTATGGCAGCTCACACCTTAGCAAAAGCAGGCGCTAAAGTTTGCATCCTTGAAGCTGGACAGCCTTTTGACCCGGCAGATCCGAAAGATATGACCCAACTGAAATGGCCTTACGAATCACTTCGCAGAGGTGCTAGCAGTTCGCTGCGTAATTTCGGTGATTTTGATGCGGCTTATGGCGGCTGGGACATTGAAGGTGAACCCTATACACGCAAAGACGGCACGAAGTTCGATTGGTTCCGTTCTCGGATGGTAGGTGGTCGTACGAACCATTGGGGCCGTATTTCCTTGCGTTTTGGTCCAGATGATTTTAAAAGAAAAAGTATCGATGGTCTAGGCGATGACTGGCCTATCGGTTATGATGATATGAAGCCTTATTACGATAAGGTGGACAAAATGATTGGGGTTTTTGGGACAAATGAAGGCCTAAGAAATGATCCAGATGGTTATTTCTTGCCTCCTCCAAAGCCTCGTCTTCACGAATTAATGATCAAAAAGGCGAACAAGGCCTTGGGCATTCCGACCTACCCGTCGCGTATGTCGATGCTAACTAAGCCGATCAATAACGAGCGTGGATCTTGCTTCTATTGCGGCCAGTGTAACCGCGGTTGTTCTGCTTACGCAGATTTCTCGTCTTCATCAGTTTTAGTAAAACCAGCTGTCCAAACAGGTAACACGACCTTACTTCCGTAATGACAGATCCGATCACCGGTTTAGCGACTGGCGTTTCTTACGTTCACACGGGAACGATGCAAGAGTATTCTGTGAAAGGAAAAATTGTCGTTTTAGCGGCCTCAGCGGGTGAAACTGCGCGTTTATTATTGAATTCAAAAAGTGCACGTTTCCCGAACGGTATCGCGAATTCCAGCGGTGTCGTGGGTAAATACATCAATGACTCTACGGGAGCCTCTCGTTCAGCTATCATTCCTTCCTTATTTGATCGCAAGCGTTACAACGAGGATGGCGTAGGCGGAATGCACATCTACACTCCTTGGTGGTTAGATAACGCTAAATTAGATTTCCCACGCGGATACCACATCGAATATGGTGGAGGTATGGGAATGCCTAACTATGGTTTTGGCTGGGGAATCGAAGGCTTGAACGGGCGTGAAAACTTCAACCGAGATGGAATTAAGAAAGCAGCAGGTGGATACGGAGCGACCTTGAAAGAGGATTACCGCCGTTTCTACGGAGCTTACGTAGGTTTCGCGGGTCGTGGAGAACCGGTTCCTCGTGAAGATAATTACTGCGAGATTGACCCGAATGTGGTAGATAAATTTGGTATTCCTGTTTTACGTTTCCATTATAAATGGAGCGATTATGAAGTGAAGCAGGCCAAACACATGCAGGATACTTTTGAAGAAATCATTCATTCGATGGGTGGTGAGGCTTTAGGCAAAAAACCAGGTGCTGACAGCAATTATGGCCTAGCAGATCCAGGTCGCATCATTCACGAAGTAGGAACGGCGCGTATGGGCAATGATAAAAATACCTCGGTATTAAACTCGAACTGCCAAGCTCACGATGTAAAAAACTTATTCGTAGCAGATGCTGCACCATTCGTTTCTCAAGGTGATAAAAACGCTACTTGGACTATCTTAGCGTTATCCCTTCGTACCTCCGAATACATTATCGATCAACGCAAAAAAGGCAACCTGTAAGATGAAAAGAAGAGACTATTTAAAAAATATGGGCTTAAGTTCACTGGGCTTAGCCGTTTTCAATCCAGATGAAAAAGCGATTGAGAATTTAGAATTAGGAAAAGTTCCGGTTAAAAGACCGAATGGACGTACGCAAGAGGAAGCAGAACAAGAAGCAGCTTTAAAAGCGGAAGTATTCTTAAATGCACACGAATTAGCAACCATTACGATTCTTTCTGATATCATCATTCCAGCGGACAAGAAATCCGGAAGCGCCTCTCAATCTGGAGTAACGGCCTTCATCGAGTTTATCGTGAAGGATAAGCCGGAATTTAAGACGCCGATGCGCGGTGGATTACGTTGGTTAGATGTCGAATCGAACAAACGTTTCAAGAAAAATTTCACCGAATTAACTCCCGCTCAACGCATCAATATCGTAGACGATATCGCGTATCCGGGCAAAACACCAAAGCATTTAACGCAAGGTGAGTCGTTTTTCACTTTGATGCGTAATTTGACTGCCACGGGTTTCTACACCTCGAAAATAGGTATAGCTGACTTAGAGTACCAAGGAAATACGCCGAATCAATGGAATGGCGTTCCAGACGAAGTGTTAAAACAATACGGTTTGAGTTATGACGCCTAATCGTGTCGCCAGACCCCGTATTTTTCAATCCATTCCAAACCTCGTGGCGGGTGTTAGCACCCGCCACGGAGGTGTAAGTGAGGCTCCCTATTCTTCCTTAAATTTAGGCGTGCACACAGATGATTCACCCGAAATCATCGAACAAAATCTTTCCATTTTCTGCGCTGACTTAGGCATTTCTCCTAGCGATTTAGCGCGATCCTACCAGGTCCATGGGGATAAAATTTGGGTGACAGGTCGTCCAGGATATCAATCAGGCTTTGATGCGATGGTTTCCGTACAGCCAGGCGTTTTTGCCGGTGTGGGAATCGCGGATTGTACGCCCATATTACTAGCTGATCCGGTTACCCGCGTTTGCGCGGCAATTCATGCGGGTTGGAAAGGTACGGTAGCTGGAATCGTGGAGAAAACAGCGCTACGGATGATTGAGAATAGAGGATCGAATCCGGCGGATATTTTGGCCTACATAGGCCCCTGCATCAGCCAAGCGCATTTCGAAGTGGGCGATGAAGTAGCGGCACATTTTGTGGAGGAATTTAAAACACGAAAAGCTAGCAAATGGCACGTGGACTTAAAAGCGGCTAATGCGGCTCAATTAATAAAGCTTGGAATCAAACAAATTGAAATTGACACAGCCTGCACCGTCGAGAACAATGCCGATTATTTTTCTCACCGAAAAGAAGCGGGAACTACGGGCAGAATGTTAGCCCTAATTGGATTTCAAATTGCGTAAAAACAATTGGCGATTAATATTTTCCTTCGGAAGTAATTCGTAAGCTTTTTGGTAATCCTTACGTTTCAAATCCCCATTTTTCACGGATTTAATAAAGTTAATCCACGCAAACGGATTCGTCAAAGCCAGCATAGGGCTGCTGAAGAAATTCTTATTCGCTTGAGATGAAATCATCATATCAGAGAAATTCCTAAAATTAGACGATGCACCCATGCCCGCCTGCATCGCAAACACATTTAATTTAGACTGCTCCAGGTTATCTCGCGCATTATCTCGCTCTTTCTTATTGCGTAATTCCATCGCTAAAAAGGCCTGCTTAAATTCCTCTTCGCTCGAATGAGGGAACACCTTCACATCGCGCAACATCGTGGTCATCTCCTCCATCGGAATGATTACCTGGTGCACTAATTCGGTATCACGCGGAACGATATAATACTTTTTCTTGTAACCGATATAGGAAATCACTAAGCTATCCCCCGGAAAAACATACATATCTACTTGACCGAAATTATCACTCAGGGCACCACGACCGGCTTGTGGATTAAAAATATAGGCCAAAGGAAGGAACTCCGCATTCGAGGATGCTACCACACGACCTTGGAATAAGACCGTTTTGTCTTGCCCTTGTGAGAAGGCTGTCCAAGATAGGAGACTCAGCACTACTATTCCCAGAAATCGCATCGCATGTTTCATTTCGAAACCGAAGTTATAAAAAAATAAATTTCACCCATGTTAAAGCCTGTTAAAGCTTAGTGTTTGGGGAATAATTTCAAGAACGTAATGATGAAAGGAATTGATAAAAGTAAGCCATCAAATCGATCCAAAAAGCCCCCATGACCTGGAATCGTATCTGCTGAATCTTTGATATTAATACTGCGCTTGAATAAAGACTCCACTAAATCGCCGTATGTTCCTGCCACCACAATAATCACACCGATTCCAAACCATTGCCATGACTCAAAATTGGTGTAATAAATAGACAAAACATAGGCTACAATCATCGCTGCAATTAAACCACCTATACTTCCCTCCCAAGATTTCTTAGGGGAAACACGTTCGAATAATTTCGTTTTACCAAACTTCGTCCCCGCAAAATAGGCCCCAGAATCACTTGCCCACAACAAGAAAAGGCAACCTAGGACGATTTGGGGATCATAGGTTTCGTTTTGGATAAAGGCTAAAACAGTTAATAAAGCAAAAGGCAAGGCCACATAAATAATACCAAGGAAGGTATAGGCGATGTTTTTGAAGGGTTTTTCATCATTTGCCTTGTACAACTTGATGAAGAAAATGAGCGCCAATAAGGGTGAAAGGATATAATAATTCGAATAAGCGATCTCCCCTTTTTCGATAAAAAAGGTCAATAAATGAAGGACTACTCCACAAAATGTCCCATAAAAAGTAAGGGGTAAATTATCGCTAATGCTACCTACTAATTTATAAAACTCTAACTGAGCCGCTACTCCGATTAAAAGAAATAAACCCAAAAAGGTATAATCGCTGAACAGCACACAAAATAGCAAAAACGGTACCGCCACGATGGCTGCGATCACGCGTTGTTGCAAATTAGACATCTCTCTTAAACCCATATTGTTATTTTTCTAAACGCATGCCGTGTAAACGACGAATATAAAACACCACTAAAGCAGCCGAAATAACAACGGACCACCAAGGAGTTATTTCTCCTAGTTTCTCCGGATCAACGGCTATTTGCTTTTGCTGGTACATATATTGCATCGTCAGCGTCCAACCATTATTAAATAAATGCGCTACAATCGGAATCCAAATGTTGCGGTTCCAGACATATAAGTACCCAAAGAAGGCTCCTAAAAAGAGGCGTGGGAAAAATCCGAAAAATTGAAAATGGATAAAACTAAAAATCCCCGCAGACAACCAAATTGCCACGTGGTGATTTCCAATATAGCGCTCAAATAAAGATTGCAACACCCCTCTGAAGAATAATTCCTCCCCTAAAGCAGCTAAACCTGCAATCACCGCAAGTCCAATAGCAAAGTCCATCGGACTGTGGAAGTCCACTAAAAACTTCGTTAATTCTGCCAATTGAGTTTCCGATGCCCGCATCCACTTCTCTGTTTCTTCAAAACCAGCCGGTAACACAAGGGATTCGTTCCATTGAATAAGGTATTCTAGGAAAGGCATTCCCACTAAAATCGTAATAATAGACCAAAGAAAAATACGGTAATCGGGTGTAGGACCCTCCGAAAGGGAATTTAAATCCCGCTTTTCTGACCAACGCAAATAAGCCCAAGAACTGGCTACGAAGGTAAATAGAGCAGAAAACCATTGCAAGGCCATCATGGCTCTGAAAGCTCCCTCATAACTTTGGGGGTGCGCCATGAAATCCAAGACCGATTTCTGGAATTGATTGACATCCTGAGTAGGAAAACCAATAATTAATACCACGGATAAAAGACCAATGAATTGGCCAATAAAGCCGCCCAAAAGGAAAAATCCGAATAAAATTAAAATTTTGGACAGCAATCCCACGTAACGTTCGGGGCCCTGAAAATTGTTATCTACCATAATGCTCGTAAATTTACGGAATTTTTAATCAGAAT
This sequence comes from Bacteroidota bacterium, assembly GCA_041158445.1. Classification (GTDB taxonomy): domain Bacteria; phylum Bacteroidota; class Bacteroidia; order Cytophagales; family Spirosomataceae; genus Aquirufa. Next base: position 10,400 of record JBEBBJ010000014.1, on the reverse strand, counting down.
GGTAAAGATAGGTAACATCGAGCTAGGCTCATTCCCATTACTTTTAGCCCCCATGGAGGACGTGTCAGATCCGCCTTTCCGTGCGGTCTGTAAGGCGAACGGGGCTGATTTGATGTATACGGAGTTTATTTCTTCTGAAGGCCTCATTCGAGATGCGGCGAAGAGCGTGCAAAAGCTCGATATATTTGAATACGAAAGACCGATTGGGATTCAACTTTTTGGAAGTTCCATCGAAACCATGGCCGCTTGTGCAGAAATTGCCACCAAGGCTGGCCCGGACTTAATCGACATCAATTACGGTTGCCCTGTGAAACAAGTGGCCTGCAAAGGAGCTGGAGCTGCTTTATTGCAGGATATTCCTAAAATGGTGGCAATGACGAAGGCAGTGGTGGATGCCACCCATTTACCGGTAACCGTTAAAACGCGTTTAGGCTGGGATGATTCCACGAAGAATATTGAAGAAGTAGCAGAACGCTTGCAGGATATCGGTATTCAGGCTTTGACCATTCATGGTAGAACCCGCGTGCAGATGTACAAGGGTGCTGCGGATTGGGAATTGATATCGAAAGTGAAGAATAATCCACGGATTAAGATTCCGATTTTTGGCAATGGCGACATCGATTCGCCGGAGAAAGCGAAAGAATACCGCGATCGCTACGAAGTGGACGGCATTATGATAGGCCGCGCTTCGATTGGATATCCTTGGATTTTCAACGAGATAAAACATTATTTAGCCACTGGAGAGCACTTAGCGCCTCCTACCTTGCAACAACGCTTACAGGTTTGTTTAGATCATCTTGAGTTCTCCATCCGCTGGAAGGGAAATCACGGAGGTATCGTCGAAATGAGACGGCATTACGCGAATTATTTCCGCGGAATGGATCACTTCAAACCGTTTAGAACCCGCTTAGTTACAACCTACGAATTTGAGGAAATCAAAGAAATCCTGAATGAAATCTCAGCGCATTACGCTGGAGAACCCTTACCAGCCTAATGGAAAACAAACAAAAATCCCCCGTATTACTTGTCATTTTAGCCTTTGTGGCACTTTCCTTGATTTGGGGTAGCTCCTTCATTTTAGTGAAGAAAAGTTTAGTTTATTATAGCTCTCCTCAAGTGGGTGCCTTGCGCATTTTTGCAGCCTTTATCTTCTTTATTCCGGTGTTTTTAAAGCAAAGACACGAGGTAAAAAAAGAACATTGGAAGAGCTTTTTGTTAGCTGGTTTGACGGGTAATTTATTGCCGGCTATCCTCTTTTCCATCGCGGGAAAGCATTTGACTTCTGCCTTGTCTGGCATGTTAAACGCCTTTACACCATTGTTTACGCTCATCGTAGGAATTTTATTATTCAAACAAGGCTTTCAATGGCGTCAAATACTGGGTATTGTGTTAGGTATCGCTGGCTGTTTTGGCTTAATCGTGGGTGGCGAAGGATTGAATATCGATTTCAATTACCATGCGCTTTGGGTGGTATTAGCCACCTTCTTGTATGGTATTAATTTACACATCATTAAGACCAAATTATCCGGATTAAATCCCTTCACTTCTACGTCAGGTATATTTATGGCGATCGGACCTTTATCGCTGATTTTATTAGCCTCTACCGGATTTTTCGCTCAACCCATTGAATGGTGGCCCTTTTTAGCGGCTTGTTCTTTGGGTGTTTTCGGCTCCGCGATTGCCATGGTCTTGTTCAATCAGTTGATCAAATGGACTAATGCTATTGTCGCTAGTTCCGTGACCTACATCATACCAATTGTTGCTGTGGGTTGGGGCGTTTTCGATGGCGAACAAGTCTACCTTTCGCAATTTATTGCGATGATAGTCCTGCTCATTGGGGTGTATGAAATCAACCGATCAAAGGCTTGATTTTGATTCAATAATAGGTCCACGTGTTCCTATTCCATTTTCATTGAAGGCTTCGATTTGGAAATAATAGGTCTTTCCGCGGTCCATGGATTTGAAATAATACTCATTTGTCCCAAAAACCTGCACCGACGTGTACATTTTATCTGGAGCAATCCCGGAGTAAATAACGTAACCGGTTGCTTTCGGATCGTGTCCCCACTTCAACCAAGCACTTCGAGAATCGTGCTCCCCACGCAATACCAATAGATCCTTGATGACACCCGGCTTTGCTCCATGGCCAAAACCAAAAGCGCGAATTCCCGAAATCGCGAATTTACCCGCCGCCATGTGATGGTTCACCAATTTTAAATACCGCACCTCCACTGAATGCGGAAGCTCCACATAATCATGCGGGATATCTGTCTTGTTTTTAGACTTATCGATAATCAGCTGCCAGTTTTTACCATCCTTACTTCCGAACACCTGGTATTGGTGGTAAATCCCATTCATCTTTCCTAAAAAACTCGAATCCACATCTTGATCCGCATAATTTATCTGCAAGGCCTTCAAAGTAGAAACCTCTCCTAAATCCGTTTCAATAAACTCCCCCTTTTTATTCGAGGCCGCAGACCAATAGGTCTTCATCTGCTCATCCACCGCAAAATTCGCCGAATAACCCGGCAAACTAGAGGAAACGCGCACCGGTTTATTGTAATTCAACAGCATCCAACCCGTAAATAATTCGGAAGGAACATCGACTTTTTTCGTTGGCATTCGATGCGGATAATCCCCATAAGCTGTATTCGTGTAAAGGATACCGTCTTTATCAAAATAGGTAGGCCAAAGCCCCAGACGACGCTCAAAACTGTTCTTCACCGCAATCGTAATCGTAGACACATGCCACCAATTGCCAAACTCTCCCTCAAAAGTCGCCCCATGCCCAGCCCCGCGCGTAAATCCGCCTGGTTTAAATGAGAATGGATTATGTGACTGATAGGTAAATGGCCCCATCGGATGATCTGAGGTATACACCCCATCTCCATAAGCGGAGAATTCTGTCCCTGGCGCACCATATTGCAAATAATATTTGCCTTTGTACTTATTCATCCAAGCCCCTTCCATGAACGGTTTTAAGAACGTATTATCTTGGTATTCCCCAAAACGCTCCCATCCATGCACCTCATCATTCAGCTTAATCAAATCTTTGCGTTCACCTATCGGTTGCAGCGTTTTGCGATCTAATTCCTGTCCATACATCGGGTAAAAATTGCTCGACCCGTGGTATAAATACAAGCGGTTATCATCGTCTAAAAAGAATGCCGGATCCCAAGCTCCTGCTGTGAAAGCATGAACAGCCTCTTTCCAGGTGTCGGTTTCTGGTTTTTGGGAATACCAAAGCGTAAAATCCTTCGCATAGGTCGATCCAATCACTAATAAACTATCCCCTAAGGTGAGCGTAGCTGGTGCACACAATTCATCATAGACTTTGTGGTAAGGCTGTAAGAATCGGCGCGAAACAAAGTTCCATTTTAGCATGTCCTTGCTCCACCAATAGCCCCACTGATTCGTTGAAAACAGATAATACTTCCCCTGAAAGTAGGAGATAACGGGGTCCGCAGTGGCTCTGTGACGCCCCTGTTCAGAGAAATTGGGAATGGGAGTAAACCCATAATCCAAGTTCATGGGATTGCAATAAGTGGAGGTTGTTTGTGCTGAAATGATTTGCGCGGGAACCGAAAATGCAAAAGACAAAATAAAAAGCAAAAATGCTGGAACAATTTTCATAGTTTTGAGGTCATATAGGTGCCGGGCTTAGCTGGCCATATTATGGACAAAGTAAATAAATTTCAGGGAATTATTTGGGCAGTGGTGTTGATCTCTTTGTGGTCCGCTAATTTAGCCTATTGGATACAGGTCGATTTCAGCTGGACAGACCCTTTTGTTTACCTTTCGATTCTAATACAAACTCATTTATATACGGGATTATTTATCACTTCGCATGATGCCATTCATGGGGTTGTTTATGCAGAGAACCCACGCCTAAATCATGCCATTGGACGTTTCTGTACGATTCTTTTTGCCTTTAATGATTACAGTACCTTGCGAGCGAAGCACCACCTGCACCACGCGCATGTGAATACAAAAGGAGATCCTGACGTGCACCAAGGGCCATTTTTACTGTGGTGGTTCAAATTTATTTGGCAATATGTGACCTGGAAGCAAGTGCTGGCCATGGCGATTACCTATAATGTGTTGAAAATTTGGTTCCCGATGTGGAATTTGATTTTGTTCTGGGAGCTACCTGCTATTTTGAGTACACTCCAATTGTTCATTTTTGGCACTTACCTCCCTCACCGAGGGGAACATGCGCCGGATAACAAACAGCAATCTAGAAGTCAGGGTAGAAACCATGTGTGGGCCTTTATTTCTTGCTACTTTTTTGGCTATCATTTTGAGCACCATGCGCATCCCTATTTGCCTTGGTATAAATTACCACAAGCGAAGGACGAAAGCCTTGCCTAGACCTAGATTTTTCCTAAATTTGCATCGCACAAAATCGACATAAACGATCCCCTCATGAAAGAACCTAAATACAAACGCATTTTACTTAAACTTTCAGGCGAATCTCTTTCGACAGATGGAGAGGTGATTGACCCAACCATTTTAGGTCAATATGCCGCTGAAATTAAAAAAGTGCATGATTTAGGCGTGGAAGTTGCGATCGTGATCGGCGGAGGAAACATCTTCCGTGGTGCGAGTGCTGCGAAAGCGGGCATCGACCGAGTGCAAGGTGATTACATGGGCATGTTAGCGACCGTGATTAACGGGATGGCTGTTCAGGCCTCTTTGGAAAAACAAGGATTGTACACCCGCATGATGACAGCGATCAAGGTCGAAGCCGTTTGCGAACCATTTATCCGCCGCCGTGCGATGCGTCACTTAGAAAAAGGACGTATCGTGATCTTCGGAGCAGGAACGGGTAATCCGTATTTTACGACAGATTCTACTGCCTCCCTAAGAGCGATTGAAATCGAAGCAGATGTGGTTTTAAAGGGCACGCGTGTGGACGGTGTTTACACGGCTGATCCAGAAAAAGATGCGACTGCTACTCGTTATACGAATTTAAGCTTTACAGAAGCGATCTCAAAGGGGTTAAAAATCATGGATACAACGGCATTTACCTTATGCCAAGAAAATAATGTTCCCATTATCGTATTCGATATGAACAAAGAGGGGAATTTAGCGGCCTTAGTTTCAGGTGAGGACGTAGGTACATTAATTAGCTAATTGAAAAATGGAAGAAATTGAATTCTACATTGACGCGACTGTCGAAACCATGGACGGTGCGATCAAGCACTTAAACATTGAATTATCTAAAATTAGAGCAGGAAAGGCGCATACATCGATGTTAGATGGCCTAACCATCGATTACTATGGCATGCAAACACCGATTTCAGGTGCTGCCTCGATTACAACACCGGATGCGCGTACGATCGCTATCAAGCCTTTTGAGAAAGGTATTTTTGGTGAAATTGAGAAGTCTATCCGTAATTCTAGCTTAGGTTTAAATCCAATGAATGACGGTGAAATTATTCGTCTTTCGATTCCTCCATTAACGGAAGAGCGTCGCCGTGATTTAGTTAAGCGCGTGAAACAAGAGATTGAAGTAGCTAAAATCAATATCCGTAATGCGCGTCAAGACGGAAACAATAGCATCAAGAAATTAAAGGGCGATGGCGTATCGGAAGATGCGATTAAAGAAGCGGAAGATAAGATCCAAAAGAAAACAGATGCCTACATCGCGAAGATCGACCAGATCTTCAACGAAAAAGAGAAAGACATCATGTCAGTATAAAAAGGAAAGCCTCGAAATTCGAGGCTTTTTTTATGCTTGTAATCCTTGTGCATAACCCATCTCCAGCATCCGACGAATATCCATTTTAGTGAAACGCTGAATATCGATGCTCAAGGGATGTAGAGGTCGAATAATTTGCAACTTCACCTCGGAGCGAGACATTTTTAAGTCCGCATTTAAAATCTCATTGACGGCAATATCCATCACCCGATCCACCAAGGCTAACAGATCACCCGAATCAAAATCACCCCCTTCGATCATCTCGGTATGGCAGGCAATTACGACTACCTCAGTCGCACCATCTTGAATAGCTTTCTGTAAGGGCGCCACATCACGCAAACCTCCATCTAAATAGGATTTACGCTTTTGACCCTGAATTTGAACGACCGGCATCAAAATAGGTACAGCAGAGGAGGCCAGTAAGTATTCGATAAAATCCTCAAAACTAGGATCCACGTAATGCATCGCCCCTTCGATTACATTGACAGCCCCCACTTTTAATCCCACAGGACTCAGCTGTAGATGACGAACACTCAACACATCTGTCAAGAGATTGCGGAGAGGAGTCGTGTCCACGAGGCCTTTGAACTTCTTAGTCAAAGCCGTCCAGCCTAATTCGAAAATATTAAAGGGTTTAGATAAACTTTTCGGATGCGTAATTCGCGTCTCCCAAAAATCCCATAAATCTTGCGCTGCTTGTGGATAAGAAATCGGTATTCCTTCGTGAACTTGGTGCCCAAACTGATTCACTAAATACGCGGCATTCAAGCTCCCCGCTGACACACCATAAATGGCATCTGGCTGATATCCTTTCTCAAAAAGTGCTTTAATGACCCCAGCCTGAAAGGCCCCTTTTACGGATCCTCCTGCTAAGACTAAAATCTTGCTCATAATACCTTTTTATCCACAATTCTGTTTAAATTTACGCAATTTACTGGCCTAAACAATCCCCATGCCTTACTCCATCTCTTCTATTCAAGCTCCCATCGATGATTCGATGAAAGCATTCGAAGGGAAGTTTAAATCGTTCATGAAGACAAAAGTGATGTTGCTAGACACCATCATGCATTATATTGTCCAAAGGAAGGGAAAACAGATGCGTCCCATGTTCGTTTTTTTAACGGCTGGATGTATGGGTGAAATATCAGAGAAAACCTTCAGAGGCGCTGCCTTAATTGAATTATTACACACCGCTACGCTCGTTCACGATGACGTCGTAGACGATTCGAATTACCGAAGGGGATTCTTTTCCATCAACGCCATTTGGAAGAATAAAATCGCCGTTTTAGTGGGGGATTATTTATTATCCAAAGGACTATTACTTTCTGTCGAGCACGAAGATTTCGATCTATTAAAATCGGTTTCTACTGCGGTGCGCGAAATGTCAGAGGGCGAATTATTGCAAATTGAGAAAGCGAGAAAACTAGACATCACGGAAGAGGTCTATTTCGATATCATTACCAAGAAAACTGCGACTCTGATCGCTGCTTGCTGCGCAGTCGGATTCCAATCAGCTGGAGCAAACGCGGAAATGGTCGAAAAGGCACGTTTGTTTGGAGAGAAAGTGGGTATCGCCTTTCAGATTAAGGATGACTTGTTTGACTACGGAGATGCGGAAATCGGGAAACCTTTGGGAATCGACATCAAAGAGAAAAAAATGACGCTTCCGCTGATCTATGCCCTGCAAAACACGGATAACTCTACGAAGAAGCGGATCATACAAATCATCAAAAAAGAGTCTGAAGATTCGAATAAAGTACGCGAGGTCATCGACTTTGTTAAATCAACAGGAGGCTTAGCCTACGCTCATCAAAAGATGAACGAGATCGCGGAAGAAGCGAGAGCTATCTTAGCCACTTTCCCCGCATCCGAGTACCGCAACTCACTGGGCGACTTGATTAGCTACACGATCGAACGTAGCAAATAAAAAAAGGGAACCATTGCTGATTCCCTTCCTTCTTGTATTCTTATTATGATTAACGTGGGCCACCGAAGCCTCCGCCACCCATACGCATGCCTGGCATACCCATCGGCTGTTGTGGAGCTGCTGGAGCTGCATCGCCGCCTTCGCCTTTCGTATCATCATTATTCACTGATTTCTTCTTCTTCGTAGGACCGAATGACATCTTACCAATACGGTAAGAGAAGTTGATCTTGAAGTTCATATTTCTCAAGGTATTCTCACTCACCTGGTTGATCGTCGCAGTTTTCGTCTCATTGCGGATGATGAATCCATCCGGCGTTAAGAAGTTTTCAGCACCGAAACCAATGCTTCCCTTCTTATTTTTGAAGTCTTTCTTAAAGCTCAAGCTATAGATACCGAATCCGCCTTGAGAACCTTGCAATTGAATTTGGTTCACGCGGTAGAAAGAGAATACTTGCGCTCCCCAACCATTTCCGATGTTGTAATTACCAAACACACGGAAGTTCGTTTGAAGACCTTCGTTTCTTGCATTTAAAAGTGGATCCGCTACATTGTTTGCTAACACTAGGTAAGACAAGTCACCACCACCACCGATCATCAATTTATTCGATAGATTCACGTTCAAGTTAATGTTCATCCCGTAAGCATCCTCGTTACCGATATTGCGAGATGTTGTCTTCACCGTATCACCAAATACCTCTCTGATTTGATTAATCGCACCCGTCGTATTTCTCATGAAGAACGAAGTCGAGATATACGTCTGCTTGATGAACTTACTGTAAGACACCTCGTAATTATTCGTGTATTCTGGTGCTAAATTAGGGTTACCTGTCGAGATATTTAAGGGGTTAGTCGCGTTCACGTTCGGATTCAAGTTCTGAATACCTGGACGTTGAATACGGCGGTTATAGCTGAATCTCCACGTACCGGACTTAAATGTCTTCGACATGTTGAAACTTGGTACAAGTACACCGTAGGCTGGAATCACCGTATTTTGGCCCTCTTTTTTCAAGAAGCTTGCCGTGATGTCGGTATATTCATAACGGGCACCCGTCTTAATACTCCACTTATTTTTTGTCGTTAAGGTATATGATCCGTACGTACTGTAGATGTTTTGATTGTAGTCAAACACGTTAGAAGGTAAGATCGCGGAATTCACCTGTGTATAAATTCCGTTCGAACCTGCTGTAAATGATTTATAGTCAGACGTCACGTTACGTAAGATTCCTTTTGCTCCAAACTCAAGTAATTGATTCTTCGCCACGGGAGTTTGGTAATCCATTTGGAAAGTAGCCTCCTCATTATAAGAACCATTCTCATTCTTAATTGAGCTCAAAATCTCCGACATCGTCGACTTCGTGTTCATGATCAAATTATAAAAATCATTAGACCGGTTATTGCGACTGTACATCGATAAGATCGAGAATTCCTTTTGTGGTTTTTCAAATGTATGGGTATAATCCACGTTAATGTCCACGTTTGCTGACTCATCTAACGAGTTCGTATTACGTAGGGAAGTAAGCACCCCATTTCTAATTTGTTGCAAGCCGTCTTGCCAGTTATTTCCATTACGTAAACCAAAACGTGTACTAGCCGTAATCGAATTGTATTTATTGATGTCCCAATCAAAACCTAATTGGTAGTTTCCAAACAAACCTTCTCTTCTCGATTCAGCTGTCTGTACGTTACGCGTCTCCACGCCCATGTTCTGCGTTAATTGCGTGCTTTCAAATTTACCATTCACATTGTATTCAGAACGGCCAAAACCACCCAATGACAATCCCCAGTTCTTATTTCTAAAATTACCGTTTAGGGATAAATTAGAACCTCTGACACCGGCTGATGAATCAAAAGATAAAGTCAAACCTTGCAAAGTATTCTTTTTCGTCACGATATTAATGATACCCGCTGAACCTTCTGCATCATACTTTGCTGAAGGTGAAGTAATTACCTCTACGGTTTTGATCATATCCGCCGGAATTTGTCTTAACGCATCTGCAATACTAGACGCCATAATAGTGGATGGCTTGTTGTTAATTAAAACTCGAACACTGGTAGAGCCGCGAAGTGATGGATTACCATCTAAATCCACAGAAAGCATTGGTACTTTTTTCAACACGTCTGTCGCATCTCCCCCTTTATTAGAAGCATCTTTTTCTGCGTTGTACACCGTACGATCCACGCGCTCTTCAATTAAAGCACGCTGACCTTCTACCGTCACCTCAGAAAGCATTTTAGAACTTTGTTGCAATTTGATAACCCCTAAATCGCGGTCGTCATTTTTCTCAGTGATGTTAACAAACACCGTTTTGCTATCGTATCCGATAAAGGAAACAACGATTTTATATGAACCTAACGCGACTTTATTCAAGGTGAATTTACCCACGCCGTCCGCAACGGTTCCATCGACTGGCTTGTTTGTTTTTGTATTAATTAAGGCCAAAGTGGCGAATTCCACTGGCTTGGAATCGGTTGAATCTAATAGAAATCCGATGATTTTTGCACTTCCTTTCGGTGCTGCTTGAGCTGTACCTGGGATAATCGTTTCTTTCTTAGGCGATGCACCGAAACCACCCATCCCACCTGGAATTTGTGCGATAGCTGATACTGATAAGGTAATCAGTGCGAGTAAGCTGATAATTTTTTTCATTGTTTGTTGTTTATTGCTTCCATTAACGGATGCAAAATTTGTTCATTCTATTTAAAGGCCTTCTTTTTTGCGACCAAAATGGGTAATTTGTAGTCCAATATGTCATTCAAACTCCAGACTCC
>JBEBBJ010000013.1:0-17942 GCA_041158445.1 Bacteroidota bacterium | reverse complement strand
CGGTGGCAACCAACCCGAAAGTCCTTTCAATGGCGCGCCGAACATCCCTGGAACCAAGTAAATCACAAAAGCCAAAACCGCCGTCGCAAACAAGGTACGTGGAACCGACAAATTCTTCGCTGGCCCATCGTGTGGCAAGGAGATCTTCCCAAATAAATACAAAGTCAAGGCCGTGAAAATCGCAATCCAAATCGCTAAGAAGATCTCGCGATCCAATAAATGCCAGTGGTAAACCTGATCCGCTACGCTCAAGAATTTAAATGCTAGCGCAATTTCCAAGAAACCTAACACCACCTTCACCTCGTTCATCCAATTACCCGACTTAGGCAACTTCTGCATGAATCCAGGGAAAATCGCAAACAAGGTAAATGGAATCGCGAAAGCTAAAGAGAAGCCTAGCATCCCGATAATCGGTTTTAAGAAAGCACCCTGCGAGGCCGCAATCAAGATTGAACCAGCTAAAGGCCCCGTGCAAGAGAACGAAACCAATACCAGCGTGAAGGCCATAAAGAAGACGCCGATGAAACCCCCTTTGTCCGATTTTGCATCTACCGAATTCACCAGATTCGATGGCAACACGATTTCAAAAGCCCCTAAGAACGAAATCCCGAAAAGGATGAAAATCGTAAAAAAGAGCATATTCGGAATCCAGTGTGTGCTCAAGAAATTCGCAAAACTAGCTCCTGCAAAGAAGTCCATACAAGAACGCTAGGCCTTTCCCGCCCTTTTGTTTCGTAAAGAAACTCACCGTCATTGGGATTAATGGATAGACACAAGGAGTCAATAAAGCTAGGAAACCAGCACCTAAGGCAATCCAAAAGAAGGTAAATAAGGATTCCTCTTGGGGAGCTTGTGCAGATGGTGCCGTGGGAGCAACAGGTGCTGATTTTGCAACCGGTGCTTCCGCCACTGAATCCACAGTTACTGGAGCAGTAGCAGCCGTATCAGCCACTAAGGCCTTTTCCGCTTTTCCGGCTAAACTAAACACCCCTTTTATGGGCACGCAAAGTCCAGAAACGTTAGAGCAGGATTGTGAATCGTAGGAACCCTCGATCTTGTACTCTGGGGCGGTAATTTTAATCTTTTGACGGAATTCCCCTTGACCTGTGAAATAGGTATAGGTACCGTTCCAAATCTCCGTATCATTTTTCGAATGCGGATTGATGGCTTTTAATCCACCGATGGTTTGATATCCAGCGCCTGGCTTGAAAGTTACGGTGGTCACCGTGGGGCCTAAATCTTTGTCAAAATCAGACGAATACAAGTACCAGTCTTTTTCGATAGCCACTTTGAAAATAACCTCGGCTTGCTCCCCTAATTCGGGGTTTGCAGGCTTGATGGACCAGGACCATTTAGCGGGTGTAATCTTTTGTGCAACAGCCGGAATGGCTAGAAAAGCGAACAAAAGAAAGGCGATATATTTTAATTTCATGTTTGTCTCGAAATGCAAAGCCAAAATTAAGAAAAAAGCGCAGAACCATGCGTGATATTTGTCTTATTATAGCGGGTTTTCATTTTTCAATTAGGAGAAAAAAACGTATTTTTGACCTTTCAAAATGTAATCCAGAACCCATTCGATTTTTATGGCATCCACTTTTCCTACACAACGAGATAAAGAGATTTTTGACCTGATCAACCAGGAGGCACATCGCCAAGAATTTGGCATTGAATTAATCGCCTCTGAAAACTTCACATCTCCTCAGGTGATGGAAGCACAGGGAAGTGTTTTAACCAACAAATACGCCGAAGGACTACCAGGAAAGCGGTATTATGGTGGTTGCGAAGTAGTGGATGAAGTAGAAACGTTAGCGATTGAGCGTGCGAAGAAATTATTCGGAGCGGCTTGGGCGAACGTACAACCTCACTCAGGTGCACAAGCGAATGCGGCAGTATTCTTATCTTTCTTGAATCCAGGCGATAAAATTTTAGGTTTTGACTTATCTCACGGTGGTCACCTTTCACACGGTTCTCCGGTGAATTTCTCTGGAAAGTATTTCCAAGCTTTCTTCTACGGCGTAGAAAAAGAAACGGGATTGATCGATTGGGACAAAGTAGAAGCTACGGCAGTAAAGGAAAAACCAAGATTGATCATTTGTGGAGCGTCTGCGTATTCTCGTGATTGGGATTATGCACGTCTTCGCGCGATCGCTGACCAAGTAGGTGCGATCTTATTAGCTGATATTTCTCACCCATCTGCGTTAATCGCGAAGGGATTATTGAATAACCCAATGCAACATTGCCACATCGTAACGACGACGACGCACAAAACGCTTCGTGGACCTCGTGGTGGCTTGATTATGATGGGAAATGATTTTGAGAATCCATTTGGGTTCAAAACATTGAAAGGTGAATTAAAAACGATGTCGGCATGTCTTGATGGCGCGGTGTTCCCAGGAACGCAGGGTGGTCCATTAGAGCACGTGATTGCTGCGAAAGCGATTGCTTTTGGCGAGGCATTAACTCCTACGTTTGAGACTTACGCAAAGCAAGTGCAGTCAAATGCACAAGCGATGGCGAAGGCTTTCTTAGCAAAAGGATATGAAATCATTTCAGGTGGAACAGATAACCACTTGATGCTAATCGACTTACGCCCGAAAGGCTTAAGCGGTAAATTAGCGGAGAATACCTTGATCCAAGCGGATATTACGATTAACAAAAACATGGTTCCATTCGACGACAAGTCTCCATTCGTTACTTCAGGTATGCGTGTGGGAACGGCGGCGATGACGACACGTGGCTTGAAAGAAGGAGATATGACGCAAATCGTGGACATGGTGGACAAAGCCTTGATGAACCACGATAATGAGGCGGTATTGAAGTCGATCAAAGGAGAAGTAAATGAGTGGGTAAAGCAATTCCCATTATACCTATAATAACAAATGGCAACAGATCAAGATTTTGACGATTTCGACGACGATGAGGTAACGGATGGCACAGAAATGTCCTTCCTAGGTCATCTAGAAGAATTAAGATGGCATATTCTGCGATCTGTTGCTTCCTTTTTTGTCTTTGCGGTGGCCGCTTGGTTCTTCCGCGAGTTCATCTTCAGCTCCATCATTTTAGGGCCTACAAAGACGGATTTTTATACGAACCAAATCCTGTGCCAAGCCGCTGACATCTTCAACATGCCTAGTTTGTGCATGCAGAAGGCGGACTTTATTTTACAAAGTAGAGAGGTTTCTGGTCAATTTATGATGGCGTTAACTCAGTCCATCATCGTCGGTCTTTTATTTGCCTTCCCCTACATGTTCCACGAATTGTGGCGCTTCATCAAACCAGGCCTAAAAAGCAAGGAATTGAAAGCGGCGCGTGGGGCTGTTTTCTGGGTTTCTGTCTTGTTTTTTAGTGGGGTGGCTTTCGGCTATTTCGTAGTGGCTCCTATGGCCATTAACTTCTTAGCGAACTTTAAGCTAGACCCAAGCATCCAAAACCAATTCGACATCAACGATTACATTTCCTTGTTATCGATGTTGACTTTGGCTTGCGGTATAACCTTCCAATTACCGATGATAGCCTTCGTGCTATCTCAAGTGGGCATTTTAACCCCGTCTTTCATGCGGGAGTATCGCAGACATGCCCTGATTGTCATTTTTATCGTGGCGGCGATCATCACCCCTTCTCCGGATGTGGTTTCACAACTTTTAGTGGCGTTTCCACTCCTAGGTTTGTATGAAATCAGTATCGGCGTTTCAGGCCGTGTCTTGAAGCGTAAAATGAGAGAAGAAGAGATGGAATCGAATTCGTAATTGAATTCTCAACAACAAACAAATGAATTATTTATCGGCGGAAAACATTTCACGCAACCTGGGCGAAAGATGGGTGTTTAAAGGTTTATTTTTTGGCCTCCAAAAAGGCGAAAAAGTAGCCCTCATCGGAAAGAACGGGACGGGTAAAACCACCTTGATGGAATCCCTCATGGGCATACAAACCCCAGACGAAGGCAAAATCTCCATCCGCAAAGGTATTCGCGTGGGTTATTTGCCTCAAAACCCTATTTTCGCCGAAAACGAACAAGTGCTTAATTACCTCTTCTCGGACGATTTACCGAGCGCCGTAGCTATTAAATCCTACGAGAAAGCGATGCTATCCGGCGATTCGAAAGAATTAGAAGATGCCTTCGCTTTAATGGAAGCACATAATGCTTGGGATTACGAAGCCCGTGCAAAACAAATCATCAGCCGTTTAGGTATTCCAGATGGAGATCAAAAAGTATCCACTTTATCTGGTGGCCAAAAGAAACGTCTTTCCCTCGCCAAACTATTGATCGAGAGTCCAGACATTATGATTCTGGATGAGCCGACCAACCATTTGGACATCGAAACCATCGAATGGTTAGAAGGCATCATGTCTGGCCCGAACGTCACCGTTTTAGTCGTATCCCACGACCGTTATTTCCTAGACAAGGTCTGCAATAAAATGATGGAATTAGCCGACGGCTCCATCTATACTTACGAAGGTAATTACGCCTATTTCCTAGAGAAAAAAGCCGAGCGCGAGGCCTCAGAAGCCAGCAGTATTTCAAAGGCTAAGAACTTATACCGCAAGGAGCTCGAGTGGATGCGCAAGCAACCGAAAGCCCGGGGTACTAAAGCCCAATACCGCATCGACGCCTTCCACGAAACGGAAGAAAAAGCAAACAAAAAGCTAGACGACAGCAAACTGGAATTAAACATCCAAATGTCTCGTTTGGGCAATAAGATCATCGAAATCAACCACCTCAAAAAGGCCTGGGGCGACAAGAAGATCATCAACGACTTTACCTATACGTTCAAGAAGAAGGACCGCATCGGTATCGTGGGCAAGAACGGCGCCGGCAAAACGACTTTCTTACAATTATTAACAGGTCTTGAACAACCGGATTCCGGCACCATCGATCCTGGCGAAACATTAGTGGTGGGTTATTATACCCAAATCCCCTTCGATTTCCGCCCAGAACAACGCGTCATCGACACCATCACAGAAATCGCAGAAGTAATCCCTTACGGAAAGAACGAATCGCTCAGCCCAAGCCAGTTTTTGAGCAAATTCCTCTTCCCTACTGCCCAGCAATACACCCCTGTGGAAAAACTATCTGGTGGCGAGAAGAAGCGATTACAACTCATGCGCGTGCTCGTTAAGAATCCCAACTTCTTGATTCTGGATGAGCCTACGAATGATTTGGACTTAGATACTTTACAATTACTAGAAGACTTCCTAAGCGAATTCCAAGGCTGTCTATTATTAGTTTCCCACGACCGCTATTTCATGGATAACCTGGTCGACCAATTGATTCTAGTGGAAGGCGAAGGAGAAGTAAACTTCTTTAACGGAAACTATACGGATTACCGGATTGCCTTAGAAAACAAAGAAGACGAGCCTGTAGCAAAACAAAGCCCGGTAAAAGCACCATCGACAGCGGCTCCCGCAGCACCTGCCGCCCCGAAAGGCCCAAAGTTAAGTTTCAAGGAACAAAAGGAGTTCGAGGAATTAGAGAAAGAGATGGCTGACCTTGAAATAGAAAAAGAGGCGCTCATCGAAAAACTCAACCAAGGTTCGGAAGACTTTCAGTTATTGACCGATTGGGCGAAGGCCATCGAGGATATCAAAAACACCTTAGAAGAAAAAGAGCTAAGATGGCTTGAGTTATCTGAAAGAGCATAAAAAAAGCCCCGGGAGATCGGGGCTTTTTTATTTACCCTTGCTTTTTGGGTTTAAAAGACTACATTTAACCCATGACCTTTTGAGATCTAATCAAAAGATTTCTATTAAACTTCGTATTAGTCGTAATTCTTGCCGCTAATCCTGTTCTCCCCCATCATAATTTGTTTTAATCGTCCTAATAGGGATGATTCTCACCATCTTCTATTTTGGCCTGGCTAAAATCGAGATAAAAACATCTTGTATTATGGAAAACAAAGTACCCAATTTACTGATCACTTTAAGTGAATTTCGAATTATTCACTTGGCCAAAGAAGGTCTTTCCAAACTGTTTGTCGGGTTAATCTTCACTTTAGTTTTGAATTCATGTAGTAAGGAGGCCGCATTTGATGAAGTAAGGCCCGCATCAGTGGAGACCACTTCTGTGTTAAAAGAATGGGCAACGAAAAATGACAAATTAAACCAAGCCAACTTGATCGAATGGGATTATGTCCTCCCAATTACCCTTCCTGATGGTAGTAAAGGTTATACTGTCCCTGTAAATACGACCAAAGGACACAAAGAGTTCATAACCTTTGAGTTAAGAGGTAAAAGATATGGTTTATATAAATCGTACAATCTATTGAATAGGACTGATATGGAAATCGTAATTCAGACAGCAGAGGGTAGAATATTAAGATCTGGATTTATAAGAAAGAAAAGTGCAACTGCGTCAAAAGGAAAATCCGAAGCTATGCGTGAAATGAATTTAGAAGAAGGAGAAATCGAGCAGGAATATATATTTGATTGGTTCACCGTTACAGCTCCTAGGTTAACTTCAGGTGGAGGTGGTGGATTTTATTTTGGATATTCAAGGTTCGATATGAGTATTTTTAATTATTACGTACAAGCGGGATTATACATCTCAGGAAATGGCGGTGGTGGATCAACTACACTTGACACCAAATTGTCCTTTATGGATTATAATTACTCAAAAATTACAAATAATTTAACTGACCCATGTTTGAATCAAGTATTTAGTGACTTACTAAATAGAAATGTTTATGGTGAAATAAATGAAATTATCTCTAAATTCAGCAGTTCTGTAGGTGGGAGTGGTTTTAGTTTTAAAATTCAAGAAATGTCAATTATAGAGGAAAGTATATATCCGACATATTTTGGCACATTTGACAATGGAACCATCAAAATAAATCGATCTTTATTAAAAAATTCTTCTAAAGAAGGAATTGCAAAGACCATCGTGCATGAAATTTTACATGCCTATATAAAAAAAGATCTGTTGATAGTAAACGATCATGAAGTAATGATTAAAGATTATGTTTTCCCAATAGCAGAGTTTTTAGTTAATATGTATAATATCCCATTGGAAGATGGATTATTACTTTCATTATCTGGCTTACAGGAAACGACTAGTTATGTTCAAATATTATCAAAAATGAAAATCACTAATAATGATGTTTCAATTATAAGAAAACTATACACTGAAAATTTGAATTATGGCAAACGCTGCTTTTAATAAACCGCTTTTATGGATACTAGTTTTCTTAGTATTCGAACAATCATATGCTCAGAATATTGCTGAATCTAAACCATTCTCCTTTAATTTAAGAACGGATTCAAGTTTATCGGAGGAGTATAAACTAATTAGTTTTATCAATAATTATGAACTGAGTTATTTGAAAATGGAAAACGACAAACCGTCTTTTAATCTTTTTCTATTCAAAGTTAATGGCAATGGTAAAATTTCAGATATTTATCATTTTGGAGAAATGAAAAAAACTTCATCAGATGCAATAAAAACAAGAATAATTAAGACAGAACCTTTTTGGACATTACCAAAAGATTTAAAAGAATATAAGTGGGTTGCTATTCCCTATTTTTATGGTGATTACAAGCAGGCTGATTCTCATGATAATAGCAAAATGTTCCTCTCTGGATTAAAATATTTTGAAAAGCTGTCAGAGATCCTTGGGCCAGACAGTAAGAATTTATATTTAACCCCTCCATTAGGAATCGGTTTATTATATAAGGAATAGATAATAAAATTGAAATCCTACCACTTACTCCATAAAAAAAGCCCCGATTTCTCGGGGCTTTTTTCGTATCAGTACTAATACCTAGTTCTGGAAGTTCAAGTTCATCAGCGCATATAATGCTCCTTCTTTCACCTTGTCATTCACGAATACTAAGTAGACATCATGAACACCTGTGGTGTTAAGTGGGAAGTTATATGCCTTCGTTGCGTTTACTTCTACAGATCCTAACAATGGACCCGTTACGCTACCTGTTCTAAGCTCTAATTGACCGCCTACAGTTTGGCCAGCCATATACGTAGCCATCACTGATAAGTTCTTGATGCCAGTTAAGTCAATTGCATCGTAACGCGCATAACCACCAGGACCTGTCGAAACTAAGATTTCGCCGATTCCGTCTACTTTAAATTTCATCGTTTTAGCACTTGCATCAGCAGCCACAGCTGGGATTTTAGCGTCACGTAAGGTAACCACTTTTGAACCAGTCACTGGGGCAATTTTACCAGCACCTTTATCTGTGTACATCGCGCGGAAGATATAAGTTCCTGGCTTGCCTTTATCTTGTGGAACGTATTGTCCAGCCACTGGCTTAGAAGCCTTCTTCTTATCTGCTAATCCTAAGATGTATTTCACCATTTCACGTGCATCAGCAACAGATACTTGTGGGTGAGCCGCCATCGCGTTCTCTCCCCAAACACCACCACCACCGGAAATGATCTTCTTCGATAACTCATCAATGTTTTGTGAGCTAGCCCGGTATTTCTTACTAATATCTGTGTAAGAAGGTCCTACCGACTTCTTATCAATTGCGTGACATGTCTTGCAATCTGATAAATCGATCAAACGCTTGCCAGCAGAGAACGAAGTGTTCGCTTGGTGACCTTGTGCAATGACTGTTTTGTCAAAGCCCTCTAAATAATCGATCTGCATAATCACATCGTCTTCTGCAATCTTCTTATTGGCTAAGCTACCGTCTTCTTTATCTTGAACCGATACTTTGTACGTCACTGGCTTATCATTCCAGTAGAATGATTTATTCCCTTCAATTGCCACGTCAACACTTGGAACTTCGTTACCCGCAGTGATTTTGATCACCTCTGAATTTGAATTTCCGGCTGCATCTTTCACCGTAAGTTTAACGTTATAAACTCCTGCTTTAGCGAACACGTGTACCGGATTAGCTGCAGTGCTCGTTCCGCCATCACCGAAATTCCAGGCGTACTTGATAGCATCACCATCAAAGTCCACTGTACCCTCAGAAGAGAACTTCGCTTTTAATGGCAAAGCTCCTACCGCCTTATCAACCGCCACTTTTACTTTCGGTGTACGGTTACCTGCATTGTATTCAATCTTGTAAAGTGACGCTTCCTCACTCGCTGCAAACCAGTTAGGACCGTATTCTAAACCATACATTGTACCATTTTTGTCAAACTCTAAATCCATTGGATGAGAGAAAGTCGTGTTAGGCAAGAAACGCTCCATTTGAACGAAGTCTCCTTTTGCATTCATCGTTACGGTGTAGATCATATCACGCGACCAATCGTAAGCGAAGAATTTACCATCGTAATACGCTGGGAATTTCGTCTTAGAAGTAGCAGGGAAATCTTCACGGTAATAGATTGGACCAGCCATCGCATTACGAGAACCTTTAGAAATCACTGGACCGAACTCAGGTGAGTCTACATACGGATAGTAGATAAACGCTTTTTGAGCGGCTGGTAAGTGAGAAAATCCTGTGTTGTGAGGAGAGTTGTTGATAGGCGCTTTAGGATTATACGTAGCCCAAGTGCTATCTTTTGCAAAATCACGTTGGTTATAAGGACGGTTGTCCGCAACAAATAACGGCCAGCCAAAATAACCCGCCTGACGTGCTTGATTCACCTCATCATGACCACGAGGACCATATTTCTTCGAATCTTCACCCGCATCTGGACCTACTTCACCCCAGTACAAGAACCCTGTACGCTTATCCACCGAAATACGGTAGGGGTTACGGTTACCCATCACATAAATCTCTGGTTTCGCATGGTAAATTCCAGCTGGGAATAAGTTGCCCTCTGGAATCGTGTAACCACCTTCCGGAGTAGGTTTGATACGTAAAATCTTACCTCTTAAATCATTCGTGTTCGATGACGTTGCACGTGCATCCCAACCTGCGCGACCTGGACGGTTGTCCATTGGCCCATAACCATTCGAATCAAATGGATTCGTGTCATCACCTGTTGATAAAAACAAGTTACCTGATTTATCCCAAGCAATGGAACCACCCGTGTGGCAACATCCGTCACGCTTCACAGGAACACGTAAAAGTACTTTCTCAGAACTCATAATCAACGTATCTTTCACGTCATCATACGTGAAACGTGATAAGTGCTGAGCAGTGTCTGCTTTCCCCGTTTGTGGAGAATAGAACAAATAAATCCAGTGATTCTTATTGTACTCTGGGTCGATATTCACCCCCATTAAACCATATTCGAATTTAGAGAATACGTCCAAATCAGCCACGACCTTCGTCTTGCCCTTCTTAGGATCGTACATCTTCAATTTACCTTTGCGCTCACCAAAAAACACTTTCCCTGCATCCGTCACCGCTAATTCCGTCGGCTCATCTAAATTGCGATCTAAGGTGATTTTCGTAAAACGATTCTCCTCTGGAGGCAATTCTGAACGCAATTTCTTTGTGTAATCTTGTGGACGACCTGAAGCTAACCATTGCAATCCACCCCAAATATGTTGAACCACGATAGGCTCTTCAAATGACTCGTGTGTATGTCCCCAGTTCGTATAGAACGCGCGGCCACCATCGTATTCGTGGTACCAAGCCATTGGGTGGAAATCCCCCATTTTACCATCTGTATACGATTTCTCGTCTAATGTCAATAATACATGAACGTCCTTGTTAAAGTTCTTTGTATCATAGAATTCATCTGTGCGATCAAAGGTTTCTGGCATGTGTGCCGTCGAAATGTGGGTGCGATCTACCGCGGTGAACTTACCTTTCTGTACGTTCGGACGACCTGGGTGAGAAGCGAATTGACCACCCGCTAATTTTGTGTACCAGTTCCAATCGTATTCCGTATCTGTCGCTGCGTGAATACCCATATAGGCACCGCCCGCTTGGATGTAGCGCTCAAAAGCGATTTGTTGCACGTCATTTAAGACATTACCCGTTGTGTTTAAGAACACCACAATGCGGTACTGTTTTAAATTTTTCTCCGTGAAATTGGTGGCATTTTCCGTTGTATCTACGGCAAATCCTTTTTCTTTTGCCATCTTAAACAAGGCGATTTGGCCAGGTTTGATGGAAGAGTGACGGAAGCCCTTCGTAGAAGAGAATACTAAGATTTTCTTGCCGGCTAATGGATTAGCTGCCTGTGCAAAAACAGAAAGCGTTGAAACCACTAAGGCGATAATGAGTGTGATTCGGAAGATTCCGAACGAGGTATTTTTCATGTTAAAAATAAATAGGTTTGGGACAAAGTTAGGGCAAAACAGAAATTTTCGGCTACATTTAAGAAAAAATTTATCAAATCAAGCTATGAAAAAATATATCGCAACATTGGCGCTCGTATTCGTCTCTTTCTTTGCTTTTTCTCAAGCCTCTTGCTGCTTCGTGAAGAAGGATGGCATGCAGCTTTTGGCCTCTAATAAAGCCTTTATTAAATCCCATGCCCTACCGAAAGCTTACCACCATGTGAGCAAAGCTGGTGGCGTGATGGTCGAATTCAAGACGCCGGATGATCAGATGGCCAAAGGATTCTACATTCCAGCTGACAAGCCGACTGATATTACCTTATTCGTTTTCCAAGAATGGTGGGGCCTAAACGACCACATCAAAAGAGAAGCAGAACATTTCTACAGCACTTTAGGCAATGTCAACGTATTGGCGATCGATATGTACGATGGAAAAGTAGCCACTACGCGTGAAGATGCTGCGAAATATATGGGCGGCGCTAATCCAGCCCGTTTAGAAGCCATCATCAAAGGCGCCATTGCCTACGTAGGACCGAAAGCGAAGATTGCGACGGTGGGCTGGTGTTTTGGCGGATCTTTATCCTTAAAAGCATCCATCTTAGCTGGAAAACAAGCAGCGGCTTGTGTGATGTATTATGGTATGCCGGTGAAGGATGTGGAGCAATTGAAATTATTACAGACGGATGTGTTAGGTCTTTTTGCGGGTAAGGAGCAATTTATCAACCCGACGGTCGTGAAGGAATTTGAAGCCAATATGAAAACGGCTGGCAAAGGAATTCAAACAAAGATCTTCGATGCGGAACACGCTTTTGCGAATCCATCTAACCCTAATTTTGACAAAGCCGCGACCGAAGAGGCTTGGGGAATGGCGATTAATTACTTCAAAGCACGATTAAAATAATGCGCTATATCGTTTTGCTCTTGTGTGTAGGTATGTTAGCCGGTTCCTGTGCGAGTCGCCGCTACCAAGCAAAACCCTACAAGAAGAAATGGTCCTTATTTAAGAAAAATGCCTGCGACTGTCCTAATCTCCGATAAGGGGATTTAGGGCAGATGCAGCTAGCGAACCTGGTGCTAAACCTTGCAGCCAGCGCTGGCGATCGGCCTCTTGGTTCGGATTTTGCGGTTCCATGACACGCGCCTCCGCATCCATATAAATGATGGTCATTACCTCCCGCATTTTAGACGATTCATTACCTGGCGCATTATGGAGCGTCCAGCCTAAATGAAAGGTGGCGTCACCGGCTTTCATTGATTTTTGGGCGACGATTTCATAGCCCTGTTTAGCCACATATTCCCCAATTAAAGCCTCCGATTCATCCGAAATTTCTAGCTTGGGGAGGTCCGCTCCGGAAGACTTCGAAGCAAACGTAAGCATCCCCATTCCTTCCTCTATATCCACTAAAGGCATCCACATCGTCACCGTTTTAGGCGTATCGATGGGCCAGTAATATTGATCTTGATGCCAAGGCGTATGGCCTCCGCCTGGTTCTTTGAAAAGTGCCTGATCGTGGTACAGACGGACATTTTTGACTCCTAATAACTGCGCAGCCACAGAAGCGAAGCGATTCGCGAGTGTGAATTCTTTCACCGTTTCCGATGATTCCCACAGGTTCATCATCTGTAAAAATGCTTTCCCGTAGGTATCCCGCTCTGCCATCGGTTTTTGTTGCGCTCTAAAATCATCCGCCCAATCCAAGATGGCCTGGCGATAAGGTTGCAATTCTTCCGCAGAGATCAGCGATGGAATGTACACATGGCCATTTTCAGCGAAATAGGCTTGGTGTTCGGGCGATACGGGCAAGGGTAAATGCAGCATTTTTTTTCTTGCAAAGATTTCTAAAATTTATTCCCACTTCTACCTTTATTTTGGCCAAAAAAGATGCAATTTTACCCTTCCACGATTCAAAGTACCCCAAAAGGCTAAAATTAAATGAAAGCTCAACGTGAACACCTTTCTTCTGGATTTCAAATTAAGCATGTGAAACAGGCGCGTTTTGACGCTCCATACCATTTTCATCCAGAGCTTGAATTAACGTTGATCATCGCTGACGAAGGCAAGCGTTTTATTGGAAATCAAATCAGTGATTTCAGACCGGGAGACTTAGTTTTATTGGGCGAAAACCTCCCGCACTGCTGGCAAAACCACCGCAAGGACTGGCTGACGGAAGAACCTGCAGCAGATGGTGCGCAAGCACTCGTGATCCACTTTCGACGCGATTTTCTAGGCGAAGATTTTCTTTCCAACGAGGCCTGCGCGGGTTTGAAAAACTTATTTGAAAAGGCTAAAACCGGATTTTCCATCGTAGGACCTACCCAGGATAAAATCGCAAGGGATATGCTGGCCTTAGTGGATATGCCTCCATTCCCCCGTTTACTCGCTTTCTTGCAAATTCTTCACACGATCGGGATCTCCACGGCGGATGTACAGCCTATCGATACGACGGAAGGTAACTATGCCATCGCGGAGGGAGATTTGGAACGCATTAATCGGGTCTATGCCTACGTGATTGCGAACTATACCCAGGAAGTGCATTTGGATGAGGTGGCTCATTTAGCCAATATGACAGAGACGGCATTCTGCCGTTATTTTAAGAAGGTAACTAATAAGACCTTTGTGGAATTAGTCACCGAATTCAGGGTAAAGCACGCCTGCACGCTATTGCGCACGACGAATAAACCGATGATAGAGGTGTGTTTTGAGAGCGGTTTTGGCAATATCTCCCACTTCAATAAGCAGTTCAAAGCCTGGATGAATACGCCTCCGTTACAATACCGAAAAATGGTAAACGAATGGCATTAAGCCTTTTTCTTCTCTGGAAATGCCACGCTTAATAAGATACTAATCGTCAAGATTCCAATAATCACGCCAAGCGAAGAAAGTGTCCCAAATCCCCATTCCTCTAACTTCGAGTGAGCTAACATTTTTCCTCCCACGAAGCTCAATAATACGCCTAAACCCATCGGTAAGAAGCGGAATAAGCCCATTAAACTAGATAGGAAGAAGAACAACGAACGCAAGCCCATCACGGCAAAAACGTTCGAGAAGAAAACAATGTAAGGGTCTTTCGATATGGAGAAGATCGCTGGAATTGAATCCACCGCGAATAAAATATCGGTAAACGCAATCACTACCACTACCACGAAAATGGGTGTAATGAACAATTTGCCCGTGTTTTTCATGCGAACGAAGAAGTGACCAATCACGTTTCTTCTGTATACATTGAAAAAACGAGATAGCAAACGAACAACAGGGTGATTCGCCGTATCAATCTCCTCCTCCTCGTGTTTCGAGAACAAAATCTTTACCCCTGTGTAGACTAAGAAAGCTCCGAAAACGTAGATAATCCAATCAAACTTCTGCAATAAGGCAGCGCCTAAGAAGATGAATACCAAGCGTAAAATGATCGCTCCCAAGATTCCCCAAACGAGAATTTTCTTGTAATAGCGCTTTTGAACGCCGAACGA
Organism: Bacteroidota bacterium; assembly: GCA_041158445.1. Lineage (GTDB taxonomy): Bacteria > Bacteroidota > Bacteroidia > Cytophagales > Spirosomataceae > Aquirufa. The sequence goes on along the minus strand of JBEBBJ010000013.1, from coordinate 3,330 downwards.
GTTAAAGATCAAAATAAAGACGAATACGTTATCAGCAGACAAGGAATATTCCACCAAATAGCCGGTGATAAACTCCAAGGACATGTTGTTTTGAAAAGCGGCCAACGCTTCGTAATAGGGGCCATTTCCTAAATCTATGTGAGAGGCATAGGCCTGTTGCACCGCTTTTAGGCTTTGCATATCGGTAATCCCATGCACCATCGCGCCATTATAGCCTAGGAAAATATAGAAAATGATCGCTAATAAAACCCACATCCCGGTCCAGAAACCCGCTTCCTTGAACGTCACCTCTTCACTGGTATCCTTTTTAAAGATGCCTAGGTCGATTAACATGACAGCCATCACACCCACTGAAAAAAGAAGAAAAAATAGCGTTTCGCTCATAAATATTTAATTTTACACTTTGGCCGCACAAAGGTCGCAAAAATAGCTTAGAAAAAATATGTACGAAGGTAAAAAGGTCATCGTCGTTATGCCCGCCTACAAGGCTGCGCTAACCCTGGAGAAAACATACCATGAAATCCCGCACGATTGGGTGGACGAGGTGATTTTAGTCGATGACCACAGCCCGGATAATACGGTGGAAGTGGCGAAGCAAGTGGGCATTAAGCACGTCATTCGCCATGATAAAAACCTGGGTTATGGAGGAAATCAGAAGACTTGCTATACGAAGGCTTTGGAGCTTGGTGGTGACATCGTCATCATGTTGCATCCAGATTACCAATACACACCCATGTTGTTAAAAGCGATGATTTCGATCATCGGGAATGGCTTGTACCCTGTCGTTTTCGCGTCCCGTATTTTAGGTAAAGGGGCACTAAAAGGGGGCATGCCTATTTACAAGTACATCGCGAATCGTTTATTGACTTTATTCCAAAATATCTTAATCGACCAAAAGCTTTCCGAATACCACACCGGTTACCGTGCGTTCTCGAAAGAAGCTTTGGAAGCCGTGAAATTCACGAAATGCGACGACGATTTCATCTTTGATAACCAAATGGTCTTACAGCTTTTCTGGAAAGGTTTCGAAGTAGGCGAAGTAACTTGCCCGACGAAATACTTCGACGAAGCCTCCTCGATCAACTTCAAGCGCAGCTCGATCTATGGATTAGGAGTACTTTGGTATTCTGTCCGTTACCGCCTTGCGAAGTGGGGATGGAAATGGGATTTAATGAACTAATTAAAAAGCCTCAGACTTTCGACAGATCTGAGGCTTTTTGCTTTTAGAAACGAATACTCGCTCCCAGTAAGAAATTAAATCCGGCTTGCGGATAATAGAAATTCTCCGTCGTTGTAGCTCCACCATAGCGGTACGAATACGTATATCCATTCGAAGAATACTGCTCGTTCATCACATTGTTTAACAACAAAGTGAAAACAGGGCCTTTCTTCAGCGTATATTTTAGGCGAATATCATGTGTATTATAAGCGGCTAGTGAACGTGCATCGTCTGAGGTATTGTCCAAATACTGCTTTCCTACATATTTACGCAGCAAACTTGCTTCAAAAGCCCCTTTCGTATAGGTTAACGTACTTCCATAAATGACCGAAGGAGAATAAGCGATATCTGAGTTTTCGTGATTAATAAAAGCTATATCATAGGTGTCATAGTCAATGATTTCCTCTTTGAATTGACGAATTCTGTTTTGGCTTAGCGTCACATTACCACTCCAAACTAGGCGCTTTGAAATTTGGATGTTTAGCATGGTCTCCACACCTAAACGGTAACTCGATTCCACATTCGTCCGAATCGCATCGCCCGTCGAATTAACCGCTCCAGTTAAAACTAACTGATCTTGGTAATTCATGAAATAACCATTTATCTGTAGCCCATACCGACGACCTGAACGCTCATACCCTAATTCGTAATCCTGCAAGTATTCCGGACGAGGATTTCCTGCCGCATTATCCACGAAATCTTGGCGACTCGGCTCTTTGCTTCCAGCGGAAACCGAACCGTATACTTTCGATTTTTCTGAGAGTTGATGTGTTAGTCCAAATTTGGGATTAAAAAATGAATAGCTATTATCCGAATTCAAATTCAAAAACTTATCAGCTGTTCCAAACATACGGTAGCCTACCGTCCGATATTGAACATCCACGTAGGCATTCCAAGCACTAGACAGATTGATATTCCCCTTTGCATATAGGTTTAAATCTGTTTTTTGAGATCTGCTTCGATACCATTCTCTTCCTGGATAAGGATCTTGCAACACCCCAAAATGACGACCCACATAGCGATTCCACGCGCCGCCAAAGGTGAATTTTATTTTTTGAGAACCGGTATAATTCAACGCAAAAGTCGATCCATAGAAATCATTATCTAACCACTTGCGGCGAATGACATCTACGCTACGTAAGGAGTTGGCAAAACCATAAGTGATTAAATCCGCTGCCGGCTTGAATTCCTCATAGTATCCTCGACCATAGGTATAATGAGCATTCAAATCAAGGTTCCAGACCTCCGTCAACCGGTGATTCGTGATGAGCTGAAAGTGATCTTGCGCATAATTATCGGTCTGATTATCGTATGTATAGTAATTATAGGTACGACCACTTTTCAATAAATTATCTGCATCTTGAGGGCTTAAATAATTTCGGTCGATAAAGGCCTGCATATCAGCCACAGAACCTGTGATTCTACTTTCTGGAGTACCATACCAAGACTGGTAGGTCTTTTCATTACCGGTAAAGTAGTTAAAACGGGCGAAGCTTTTCTTGCCAAAATACCCCGCAGAAAAATAAGCCGAAAGCAAATTAGACGAAGCACGATCAATACCGTCTAATGTAAATTTCCCACCTAACAAGCCAGAACCACCTTTAATCGTTGTTTTTAGCGTTCCAAAAGACCCACCAGAGGCATGTACTTCCCCGTAAGCTTTGGACTCAAAAGTATTCGTTTGCATATTCACCGACCCACCAAAAGCCCCTGCTCCATTCGTCGAAGTCCCTACTCCACGCTGGATTTGGACTGAATTCACAGAACTCGCAAAGTCTGGCATATTCACCCAGAAGGTACCTTGGGACTCTGAATCGTTAATTGGTATACCATTCACCGTTACATTCACACGCGTCGCGTCGGAACCGCGAATACGAATGCCCGTGTAACCAATTCCTGCTCCGGCGTCAGAAGTCGTCACCACCGAAGGAGTAAAGTTTAAGAGCATTGGCATGTCTTGGCCTAGGTTCGACTTCCCTAATTCTTCCGCAGACATATTCGAATAGGCCATTGCCGAATTTTCATCCGCTCGAGTGGCGCGAACGACCACTTCATCTTGTAAATAATTGGATTTTTTCAGCGCGATGCTATTTGACTGCGAGGCCTTGACC
>JBEBBJ010000012.1:0-17908 GCA_041158445.1 Bacteroidota bacterium | reverse complement strand
ACTCTCTACTCTCTACTCTCTACTCTCTACTCTCTACTCTCTACTCTCTACTCTCTACTCTCTACTCTCTACTCTCTACTCTCTACTCTCTACTCTCTAAACTAACTTGGCCAGTTTCTCTCTAAACACAACCGCTCTCACCTTTGCCTCCTGAATAAACTCATTCTCCTTCACCTCACCGATCACGGCATCGAGTTCTTTGGCATTGCCAAACATCGCTAAACGGAATGGATCTTCGTAGTCTTTTGAACGGGAACGTTCGATACCTGCTGTCAGGAAATCAGAGGTAGCGATGGCGCGATCGATCCAGGATGGAATGTTTTCGAAAGCTTGTGGGTTGATTTGCAACAGGCCGTTTAGAGCATTTTCGAATTTTTGTTCTGGGTACAAGGCCGCCTGTTTTTCGTAGAATTCATGTACTTGTTTCCAGCGGGTGATCTTTCCTGATTTGACATCATTTTTCATGTCTTGGATCACACCGGATGGAATGAGTTGACCTCCTAGGTTTTCCCAAACTTGGATCGCTGTCGCGTTCTTCAAAGTAGCTTGTAGAAGTTCTGCTGGCGATTTTGTTGGATGACGCTCGGAGGTGGCTAGCCATTCTTTGGCGGCATGGTAATTCAATAAGTCATTGAAAATCTGGTAGGCTCTATGCGCCTTCGCGATGCGTGTTCTACGTTTCGTGTTTTCGATGCCCGTTGCGTAGATCGCTAGAGGGTTCGAAGCGTTTGCCGGGTCTTGTAACCAGGCTTTGCCGTCTCCGCCGCCTAGGGATTCAGAAACCCATTTTTCCAATAATTTAATTCCTTGCAAGATTTCGGATACGGTGTCAGGTGCCAAGAAGTCGAATTCAAGCAGCATGTCTTTGTCCGTTCTTTGGTCTCTAGCTGCAAATTTCCAAGCATTGCGGGCTAGTGCGTACATATTGTACTGGAACCAATAGCCGGCGATGATTAATAATCCACCTTCAGAATCATCGTTTCCGATAAGCGAGAAGGGTAGTGGATTGTGGATTTCGCCTGGGTAATTTCCTTTCGAAATCAAGTTAAACGAAGCGAACTTCGAATTGTGTTTTAAGGCTACAGATAAGCCGGGCCAAAATCCACGTCCCGCCTGCAATTCCCCATCCGCTCCACGTGAATTGTGGTTGGAACCGAGGGTGGCACCGGCGGCCATGTTGCTTTGGCCTTTTACGATCGCAGCACACAAGAACGAGTTGTTGTGGTGTTGCTCGTGGGCCGGGAAAATCAACGCATTTAGTACTTCGCAGCATGAAATAGTCGAATTACTACCTAAGAAGGAGTTGATCAAACGCGCGCCATATTTCAATTGCGAATGGGCCGCTAAGATAAAACGAACCGCTTTTACCCCGTAGAAAATGCGACAGCCTTCGTGGATAATTCCGTTGACGATTTCGCAACCTTCGCCTATTTGGGTGGAGGCTTCGGCGTTCGAAATGATCGTTAAGTTTTTTAATTTGTTTGCGCCTTTGATATAGGTGTCGGTACCCATATTGACGTCTTTGATGATTCCGGTGTTTTTGATGACGGTGCGATCGCCGATTTGACCATAGAATCCGCGTTTAGAAGAGAATTCCTGGATGGTCATCTCTTTGTATTTTGCTTGCAATAGGCTGTCATCGCGGTCTTGGGTCCATAAGAATGCATCGGCTGGCTTCATTCCTACGAATGGAATGACCTTGCGGCCACCGTTTTCGTTGCCTAATTCCATCCAAATACGGATACGTTCTTCCTCTCCTTTTTTCACAATACCATTTCCGAATTTCGCGGTCGCTGTGGTCGCTAACTCGTTCACTTGAAGGATCATCACTTCATTTCCGATTTGGTAATGAGATAATAAATTCACGCGATCGATCGCCACATTATCGCCAAAATCACAGGATATCAAGGTGCTATTATATAAGCCCACCGGCATGCGCAGGTTCTTGAATTCGAGGTAACAGCTTTCCAAAACGCCAATTCTATTCACCCCGAAAAAGCGGCAATTCTTCACCAAATAAGGATTAAAACCCTCTTTCACCCACACATCTTTCCAGTTTTCTGCCTCGTTCAAATTCGCCTCCAGAATACTAATTTCACGAGGTGCTAAAGCACGGTAAGCGGCTAAGTCGATAGTGGAATTTCGGTGGTCGAATTCTGTTTGGCCCTCTTCTAAATAAGCAGGCGTTACGAATTCAAATCCGAGTTTGGAAAGGGGTTTTTTATCAATTCTATTCATATTTCATAAAATTCAAGCGGCAAATCATCGGGATCTGCGATAAAAGTAAATCGCTTTCCAGTGAACTCATCGATGCGAATGGGCTCCGATGTGATGCCTTTTTGGGTTAACTTCTGAACCGTAAAATCCAGGTTTTCTACTTGAAATGCTAGGTGCCTTAAGCCCGTGCTTTCCGGCCTCGAAGGACGGGCAGGCGGGTTAGGGAACGAAAACAATTCGATTACATAGTGCTCGTTCAAAGCTAAATCCAATTTATAGGAATCGCGTTCCGCACGGTATACTTCTCGGATGATTTCGAGTCCTAAGTCCTCCGTGTAGAAGGCTTTCGAACGCGCATAATCCGAGCAGATGATCGCGATGTGGTGAACGCTATGTAGGCCTAATGGATTCATTCTTTGATGGAAACAGCGATTTTAGAGTCAGCAGTTCCATAATAGAGGAACCATTTATTTTTATAGGGCACGAGGCCTTCTACAAAACATACTTCATTCACTTCCCCGATTTTTTCATAGGGTTTATCTGGCCAAATAAAGGGCTTTGATGTTCGCGCTAAAACCTTGTAGGGTTTACCTGTATCAAATAAAACTTGGCCGGCGGCATAGGTGAATTTTGGGAAACGTGCTTCGTTAAAATTAGCCGCGTTTGAGCTATTATAAATAAGCAAAATACCTTCTTTGCGCAGTAGAGCGTATGGGCCGGGTTCCACTAATCGGCTATCGAAATAGCCCGCACGCGGCTTTAAAACAGATAAACGTACACCTGATTCCGCATTTTCTAAGATGTCCCAATGACGTAAATCTTTGGAAGTGGCTAGGAATAAATCGGTATCACCAAAATACATATAATATAATCCATCTTCCTGATGTGCCACCAGGCGAGAACCTTGCTGGACAGAAACGAGTGCTCCTGATTTAGACCACGTATTTAGGTATTTTTCGGATGTAAATAAGGGTCCTATTTTCTCCCAAGTTTGTAAGTCCTTTGAAAAGGCTCCGCATAGTCGGGCTACTTTTCCGTCATAGGATGTGTAGGTGAGGAAATAGCCGCCGTCTGAAGTTTCCACAATCCGAGGGTCTTCGATGCCGCCTGGCCATTCAAAGCTACGGAATGCGTCATTTGAAGGAAATAAGATGGGTTCTGGCCTCTTTTTGAAATGGATGCCGTCTGCACTAGTGGCTAAACCGATGCGGGAAGTTCCAAGGGAATCTTGTGCGCGGTAAAGCAAATGAATGATTCCGTTGCGAATTAAGGCTGTAGGGTTTAATACGTTTTTGTTTTCCCAGCCTACCATTTTACCGGAAATGGGATCTAAGAAGCGAGCCTCTAAAGAGGGTTTCAAGATGGGATTGACAGCATCCGCTTTTTTGAATCCGTTCAACGCCCAGTTTTGGGAATAGGCTGAAAAGCCCACGAACAGTAGTAACCCCAAAATTAAGCGCTTCATTTATTTTCGATTTAGGAATCTAAATTACGAAAAAAGAACGAAAGCTATCGGTAATATAGTACAAGAAGGGGAGACTATTCTTTGAAGAATTTATCTTCAATCCCTTGGTTGATCACGTAATTCGATAGTAGGAGGTGAATTTGGCCAGTTTTTCGTGTATTCACCGGAGCGACTGCTGTTCGGTTAATATCGACGACTACCCCTTTCGGAATCTTGAATTTTTTCACATCCACCGTGATATTCATTTCAGAGGGTAGCCCAAAAGCTTTCTCAGCCCCATACACATACGTGGAGAGAACCGTTCCATTGGTGCGAGACGTAATTTGGGATTTTAGGATAACATCAGCGCTCGGATCTACCCAGATTTTTGCGAGGACGATTTCCCCAGAATCATCCGTAGGTAGTAAGGTAATGGATTCAGACTTCACTCCGTTAATGACCTCAAAACCCGTGAAAAGCGCGTTGTATGCGGACTTATCACGTAGAAGAGCGGTGAGGTCGGTGAACCCTTTTTTGGGCAAAATAGCAATCCCCTTCGTAATCATCCGAAATTTCTCCGGCTGCTTAAAATAAATCGTCGCCTTCGCCGGCATAATTTTAATCAAGGGAATATCCGATTTAATCTGCGTTTCCACGCGGTAATCACGCACCTTATTCATGCGTGCTAACACCTGCGCCACCGTCTTATTCGCATCTTGAGCGAACAGGGAAAAAGAAATGAGTAGGAATAAATAACGCATTAGGATTGAATATCTTTTCTGTGAAACGTGTAAAGGGAAACGGAAATTAACACCACATTATGGGCCACTAAAACGGCAATAGACCGCCAGATCGCATCCATAGGCAGTGGATCCTCGAAGAAGGAACGCCACGAGGCCATGTGAGTCGTAAATAAATAAGGTTTAATCGGGTCAAAAACGCGAACATCCAGCGTCCCAATAATCGTAAACAAGAGGATGACCGACATCGTCGCTACGATCGGTCCGATCGAATTATCCGTGAAACAGGACAGGCAAATCGACAAAGAACTAACCGTAAAAAGGGCTAAAAATGCCACCGCAAATCCGCCCAAATACCGCCAATTCACATCCGCCTCCTGCAAAATCACCAAACCATCCGAGTTCAAGACCATCATGTCTCCCGTCCCAAAAAGCAATTTTCCCACCACCACGGACATAATGCCCATCCACAAAATGACAATCAGGGTATAAATACCTCCCGCAATGAATTTTGAGAGCAATAATTGGATGCGCGAAATAGGTTTCGTAGCTAACATCCGAATGGTTCCCATGGCCGCTTCACCAGACACTAAATCTCCTGTGACTAAAGCGACTAGTAGCGGGATTTGGATTAATAGCATCTGCAATATGATGAAAGCCACTAAATTTCCATTCAACACGTTCCCCTCAAAGGTCAAAGTCTGTTCAAAAGAAGCGGTCACAAAGGAGATGATGGACATCCCATCTGCCTTCAATGCGAATTGAATCACCCCCACCAAGACAGTGATCGCAGCTAATCCCAAGTAAGAGCGCGGTTTCAGCGCAATCTTAATAATTTCGTTGTATAAGCTATGTAGGAGGATCATTGGTTCACAATTTTAATGAAATAATCCTCTAGCGTGCGTTTCGCCTCTAGTGAAAAAATCTCGATGTTATTGTCCACTAGTAATTTAGTGAGCGCCGGAATTTCGGACTTTTCGATCGGAAATTGCACCGAAATATCGCCCACGTTATCCCATAAAAGGTCTGGCTTCCAGGCTAACAGAATGTTTTTCACCTCCGGTAATGGGCTTGCCTCTAAGCGCAATATCAGGTTTTCTCCGTTCATCAAATCACTCACACTACCTTCCACAATCGATCGGCCCTTATTAATAATCACCATGCGATTACAAATGAGTTCGATTTCTGCCAAATTATGAGAAGACAAGAGAACCGTTTTATTCTGCTCGTTTCGCAAACGCAAAATCAAATTACGGATATCGATAATACCCTGGGGATCTAAACCTGTCGTAGGTTCATCTAAAATGATGAGGTCTGGGTTGTGTAGAAGCGTTTGCGCGATGCCCAGGCGTTGTTTCATGCCGTGGGAAAAGCCTGCAAACTTATCTTTTTCGCGTCCGCCTAATCCCACAAAATCGAGCATCTTGTAGATTTCTCGTTTCGAAGAAGGTTTTCCGGAAATGCGAGAGAAGATTTCTAGGTTTCGGTAGGCAGATAAGTATTTGTAGAAATCAGGCTTCTCAATAATACTTCCCACACGCCCTAAAATGGACTCTCGGTGGGTCGCAATCGATTCTCCAAAAAGTTCGACCGTTCCACTATCCGGCTTAATCAAGGAATTCAAACAGCGAATGCTGGTGCTTTTTCCTGCCCCATTGGGACCTAAAAAACCAAAAACATCCCCTTTAAAAACGCTAAAGCTCACATCGTGAACGGCTTGGAAGGACCCGAATCGTTTCGATAGATTTCGGACTTCAATAATTTTCTCAGGCATAGTTTGTAAACACCCGAAAACGAAAAAAGGTTTTATTTTTTAATCAAGGAGTGAGACGTCCGAATGTATTCGAGGACTTTATCTATATTTGATTTTTACTCATTTTTATGATTCGATCTCTACGCTATTTGACTCCTTATTTGCTCTATGTTTTAGCGTATTTCGCTTTTACATATACAGGATTCTACTGCTGGATTCCACTGATTTATCTATTTTTCTTGATTCCGCTGGTTGAATTATTGATTAAACCGGATGAAAAAAACCTTTCTGAGGAGGAAGAAAAAGAGGCAAAATCGAATCCCATTTTTGATTACATGCTATGGTTAACGGTGCCTCTGCAAATAGCTGCGCTGTATGTATTTTTAATCAGTTTGGATTTTTCTGCACCGTTCCTGGACACGGCGGGTCGGGTAGTGGCGATGGGTTTGTTGTGTGGAACTTTTGGGATTAATGCGGCGCATGAACTGGGGCATCGGGTAAATAAAATGGAACAGTTTTTTGCCAAAATCCTCTTATTAACTAGCCTCTACATGCACTTTTTCATCGAGCACAACAAGGGACATCACAAGCATGTAGCTACTTCAGAGGATCCGAGCACGGCTTTTTATAAGCAAAATCTATACGCCTTTTGGATTCAAACCTTTGTGGGAACGCAGCGTAAGGCATGGCAAATTGCCATCGCAGAAGCGAAAAGTACGTTTTTAAATGAAATGGCCTTATTTCAATTGATTCAATTCTCGCTGATAGGAGCTGTATATTACTTTTTTGGAGGCTTCGTTTTAGTTTGCTTTTTAGTGTCGGCCTTCATTGGTGCGGCTTTATTAGAAACCGTGAATTACATTGAGCATTATGGGTTGCAGCGCGAATTCGCTAATACGACATATGAACGCGTGAAGCCAGCCCATAGCTGGAACAGCAATCACTTATTAGGACGCCTAACCCTTTTTGAATTAAGCAGACATAGCGATCACCATTATTTAGCTTCCCGTAAATACCAAATTTTACGTCACATGGATGATGCTCCGCAGATGCCTACGGGTTATCCAGGGATGATTTTGCTAGCGCTGATTCCTCCCATCTGGTTTAAGGTGATGCACCGGCAGATGGATAGATTTGGGATTATTCCAAGTTAGCGAACATTATCAATTTACTGGTTTCTAAATTTGGAAACTTTGCATAGCTTTGCTAAGTTTGTAAATCGGAAATAGATGAGGTATTTTGAGACAAGGTTTTTAGAGGAGGCGAATCAGTTTTTAGGAAAGATGGATGCCAAATCTGTAAATAAAATACTATATAATATCGATTTGGCTGAATTGACGAATGATCCTAAACTTTTCAAAAAACTTACTTCAGATATATGGGAGCTGCGAACTTTATATGCCAGTTTGCAAATCAGATTATTGGCGTTTTGGGATAAATCAGACAACAAAGAAACCTTAGTCATTGCAACCCACGGATTTATTAAGAAAACCGATAAAGTTCCTAGGAGTGAAATCAAGCGTGCTGAGAAATTAAGAGAAAAATATTTTCTAGATAATCCCTTCAAATAAAATGGAAACCTCTAAAACAAAAACCTATTCACTTAGCGAAATGAAGGACAAGCACATAGGGCCTATTGGTACTAGTGTGCGGGATGAATATGAATATGAGTTGCGGATGGAGGTTTTGGGAAAAATGATAAAAACAACTCGTCAGGAGCGTAACTTAACTCAAGAGGAATTGGGTAAATTAGTGGGAGTTCAAAAAGCGCAAATTTCTAAATTAGAAAGTAGCGCAAATAGTGCAACAATAGATACCATATTGAAAGTTTTCTCGGCTATGAAAGCTGAGATTAATTTCAATGTGAGGCTAGAAGATAATTATGTGAAGCTGTAAAAAGCCGTTTTCTATTCCACGGTCACACTTTTAGCGAGGTTACGAGGCTTATCCACATCCAATCCTCTCAAGACTCCGATGTAGTACGAAAGAATTTGTGTTGGGATCACCGAGATAAGCGGTGCTAATAATTCATCTACCTCTGGAACTACCATCACGTGATCTGCCATACCGCGGATTTGCGTGTCACCTTCTGAAATAACGGCGATCACCATTCCCTTGCGCGCTTTGATCTCTTGGATGTTCGATACGATTTTCTCGTAATAGGCATCCTTCGTTGCGATGAATAAAACCGGTAGGTTTTCGTCCACTAGGGCGATAGGACCGTGTTTCATTTCGGCAGCTGGATAGCCCTCTGCGTGGATATAAGAGATCTCTTTTAGTTTCAATGCGCCTTCTAAGGCCACTGGGAAGTTATATCCTCGACCTAAGAATAAGAAGTCACGTGCATCTGCGTAGTGCTTCGCAACTTCCTTAATAGATTCATGAGTTTCTAAAACAGCCTTTACTTTTTCTGGGATTAAAGCTAATTCAGCTAAATAGCGATTGTATTCTGCTTCTGTAACGGTCTTTTTCTCGCGACCAATTTTGATGGCCATCATAGCTAGCACAGTTAACTGCGCAGTAAATGCTTTTGTACTTGCTACGCCGATTTCTGGTCCAGCATGTGTGTAAGCACCTGAGTGAGATAAACGAGCGATCGATGATCCTACTGCGTTCACAACCCCAAAAATAAAGGCTCCTGCTTCCTTCGCTTTTTCGATGGCAACAAGGGTGTCGGCTGTTTCGCCACTTTGGGAAATAGCAATCAATACATCGCCTTCGCCCACCACCGGATTTCTGTAACGGAATTCCGATGCGTATTCTACCTCCACCGGAATGCGGCAAAGTGTCTCGATCATGTATTCCGCCACTAAACCAGCATGCCAGCTAGTTCCGCAAGCCACGATGATGATGCGTTTCGCTTGAGAGAACACAGACATGTGCTCTTCTACGCCCGCTAGCGTTAAGGTTAAGTTTTCCATGTCCAAACGGCCACGTAAACAATCCGTCAAGCTACCTGGTTGGTCAAAAATTTCTTTCAACATGAAATGGTCGAAACCGCCCTTTTCGATTTGGGCTAATTCCATGTCTAATTGTTGGATATAGGGGGTAATGGGTTCGTTACCTAGGTTTTTCAAGATGATCTCATCTGGAGAAATAATCGCTAATTCATAGTCGTTAACGTAGATAACTTTCTTCGTATATTCGATAATCGGGGAAGCATCAGACGCTAAAAAGTGCTCGCCTTCGCCCACACCGATCACTAAAGGAGATCCTTTGCGAGCTGCGATTAGGCGGTTAGGGAAGCCTTCTTCCATCACGATGATGACGTAGGCGCCTACTACACGCTTTAATGCGATGCGCATAGCCTCTTCCAAGGAGGAATTATTGTTGATTTGGATGTCTTCGATGAAGTTGACCAAAACTTCTGTATCCGTCTCACTCTTAAATGTGTAGCCCTTTTGAACTAATTCTTGCTTTAAAGAACCGTAGTTTTCGATGATACCGTTGTGTACCAAAGTCAAACGTCCGCTATTCGAAGTGTGCGGGTGCGCGTTCGCATCTGATGGCTCACCGTGGGTAGCCCAACGGGTGTGTCCGATACCAACGGTGGCTTTAGAAATGATTTCCTCATCCCAAGCCTCTAGCTCAGCTACGCGGCCTTTTTTCTTAAATGTGTTTACCGTTTCACCGAATAATGCAATACCTGAGCTGTCATATCCACGGTATTCTAAACGCTTCAGCCCCTTTAAAATGACAGGGTATGCTGCTTGTTTTCCGATGTACGCTACGATTCCACACATAAAAGAGAATATTTATATTTGTATTATTTGAATAATCAGTCTTTGGGGGCCATTGTGCCCATTTTCCTAGCAAATATCTCCAATTTGAGGTGTATTACCAAATTAATCGGGCATATTTTACTTACCGGTTTGTGGTTATAATAGGATTCTTCCGGGAAGGCTCAGCTGATTCGCTATTTTTGACTATTTTCGTGAAAGCTGTCTGACAGCCCCTCAATCATTTACATTAAAATCATTTTATGAAAAAAGTCCTTTTTCTAGGCCTATTATTTTGTGCCTCATTCTCCTTAATTTCTCAAGATCTTCGCGTAGAGCCCCTGAATTGGTGGGTGGGAATGAAGAACCCGAATTTACAATTATTAATTAAAGCCAAAGACCTGCAAGGCGGAACGGTTAGCTCAACAAAAGCTGGTTTAACCGTGAGGAAAGTAACCAACGGCGATAGCCCTAATTACTTATTTGTTGATTTAGTAGTAGCACCTAACGCGCAAGCTGGAACTTATCCTTTGATCATTAAGAAGAATGGCAAGGTAGTTCAAACCATTAACTATTCATTAGAGGCTCGAGCAAAAGGTTCGTCAAATCGTCCTTCTTATTCGACAAAGGATGTGATCTATTTAATTACACCTGATCGCTTTGCGAATGGTAATCCAGCGAATGATAAAGTGGCTGGAATGCGTGATATGTCCTTGAACAGAGGTGCTTTGTATGATCGCCATGGGGGTGATTTGCGTGGTATTTTAGATCATTTGGACTACATTAAAAACATGGGTTTTACGGCTATTTGGAATATGCCGGAGGTGGAGAATGACCAAACACTTGAAAGTTATCACGGATATGGAATTACGGATCACTATAAGATCGACCGTCGTTTTGGTACAAATGAAGACTACCGCGAGCTGGGAATGAAGACTCAGGCGAATGGGATGTATTTGATTAAAGATATTATTTTGAATCACTGTGGAAGTGGTCACTGGTGGATGGAAGATATGCCATTCAAGGATTGGATTAATTTTGGTGGGAAATTCACGTCAACGACACACCGCCGCGAAACGGTTCAAGATCCGCACGTGTCTAAATACGATGCGAAATTGCAAACAGAAGGTTGGTTCGTTCCAGCTATGCCAGACTTAAATCAGAAGAATCCTTTCATGCAACAATACATCATCCAAAACACAATTTGGTGGATTGAATATGCGCATTTAGGAGGTTTACGGATTGATACCTACCCATATTCGACGAAGGAATTTGCGACGATGTGGTCAGATGCTGTTTTGAATGAATACCCTAATTTAAATATGGTAGGCGAGGAATGGTCTTCAAATCCAATTATCACTTCTTATTGGCAGCGTGGAAAAGTGAACCGCGATGGGTATAAATCTTCTTTGCCGGCATTGATGGACTTCCCATTACAGAACGCGATTTCTGAGGCGATGAACGAAAACGATAAGGAATGGGGCAAAGGTTTGAACAAAATCTACAGTGCTATTTCGAATGATTTGGTATACGCGAATCCGGATAATTTAGTGGTGTTTATGGACAACCACGATATGTCGCGCGCCTACACTCAGGTGAAACATGACCAAGCTTTATTGAAGATGGCGATGACCTATATTCTCACAACGCGCGGTATCCCACAGGTATTTTATGGAACAGAGATTTTGATGTCAAATCCGAAATCAAACGAGCACGGTGAAATTCGTGGCGACTTCCCAGGTGGCTGGGCTGGCGATTCGAAGAATGCCTTTACGGGTGCGAACATGACAGCGGATGAAAAAGCGATGCAGGATTTCTTCAAGAAGATTTTGAGCTGGAGAAAAGGTTCAGAGGCGATTCACAAGGGCAAATTGTTGCATTTTGGCCCAGAGAATTCCGGCGAAGGCAATGGCGTGTATGTGTATTTCCGCTATACTGCTACACAAAAAGTGATGGTCGTGTTGAATAAAAATGCGGACGCTCGCAACATTGATTTAAGCCACTATGAGGAGATTTTACCGGCTGGTGCGAAGGCACATAATGTGATGGAATCGAGTGATGTGGTTATTGGAAAGACCTTAAACGTGCCTGCTAAGTCAGCACAAATTTTTGAAATTCGATGAGGTATTTAGTTTTATTATTTTTCTCTTTTTCAGCCTTTGCGCAAGTAACAACGGAGGAGATTTTTCCTAACGGAGATAAAGAGATTACATTGATTTTTGATTTGAAGCTCGCGAAAGACTCGCGGGCTTCTGGTCTTTTAGGCAAAACGTCCGATGTATTCTTATGGTCTGGTGCCGGTGATGCGGATGCGGGCGACGCCTTCAAATACCAGCCAGCGGGCCAAACTAATTTCAGTATTCCTTTCGAAAAAGGAAGGATGACCTCTTTAGGAAATGATAAGTGGTCCATCAAATTAACACCAAGAACTTATTTCAATGTGCCAGCTGGAAATCCGATTGTAAAATTAGGATTGCTATTAAAGAGTGGAGATGGGAAAGCGCAGACGGAGGATTTTATTTTGAAACTCTATGCGGGTTCTTATGCCTTGAAATGGTTAGCTCCAACGGAGTCCTTTACTTTGGCAGACGCTGGAACATCCGTAAATGTTCGCGCGAAATTTTCTGCGACTTCTTCGATTAGTTTGAAATCTGGAGGAACGGTTTTATCGACCGTGAGCTCTTCCGATTCTATTAATTATACCTATAGCTTGGGTGCAGAGAAAGGTAAGTTACACACCTTGATTCTAGAAGGAACATCGGGTTCGAATTCCTTAAAAGACTCGGTGAGAATTCTGACAAAACCCGCGGTGGTTACGGAGGCTTTACCGGCTGGAATTAAGGATGGAGTAAACTACGTGGGTGATCGCGTGATCTTGTGTTTTTATGCTCCTTCGACCTCCTTCGTTTATGCGATAGGCGAGTTTTCTAATTGGGCGGCCTTGCCGGCTTATCTGATGAAACGGACGGCAGATGGTTTGCGTTATTGGGTGGATTTAGGTCCTCAGGTGCCTGGGAAAGAGGTAGCTTATCAGTTTTGGGTAGATGGGAAAATAGCGGTGGCCGATCCTTTGACAGAGAAAATTCTAGATCCATCGAATGATACCTACATTTCTGCGACGACCTATCCTTCGCTTAAATCCTATCCAACGGGAGCAAAAGGAATCGTGTCCGTGTTCGAATCGGGGGCAACTCCTTACGTGTGGAAGACGACTAATTTTACGCGTCCGGCTTCTTCGAATTTGCAGGTATATGAATTGTTGATTCGTGATTTTGTAGCGGATCGACGCTACAAAACGGTGGCGGATTCGCTCGGGTATTTGAAGAAATTAGGGATTAATGCGATTGAATTAATGCCAGTGGCGGAGTTCTCTGGGAATGATTCTTGGGGTTATAATCCCATTTTTTACACGGCGCCGGATAAGGCCTATGGAACGAAAAATGATTTGAAGTATTTGATCGACAAATGCCATGAAAATGGGATGGCGGTCATTATGGATATCGTGTTGAACCAAGCGGATTATGAAAATCCCTATGTAAAAATGTATTGGGATGGGTCGAAGCCTTTAGCAACAAGTCCGTTTTTTAACCCTTCCGCGACGCACCCGTACAGCGTTTTCTTTGATTTTAATCACGAGAGCGCGCACACGCAGTGGCTTGTTGATGTGGTGACGAAGTTTTGGATTCAGGAATACAAAATAGACGGTTATCGTTTTGATTTGTCCAAAGGTTTTACTCAAACCCTGTCCGGTTCAAACGTCGATCTGTGGGGACAATACGATGCGTCCCGCGTGAAGATTTGGAAGAGGATCTATGATAAAATTCGTTCGTATGACGCGTCTGCTTATGTGATTCTAGAGCATTTTGCGGCAAATAATGAGGAGAATGAATTAGGTAATTACGGGATGATGTTGTGGGGAAATTCGAAATTCGATATGACGCGCATCGCGCAAGGCTATACGCAAGATTTCAGTCAAGCCTCGTATAAAATGCGAGGATTCACGAATCCAAGTGTGTTGAATTACATCGAGTCTCATGATGAGGAGCGCTTGATGGTAGAAGTGGCGAATGGAGGTAAGAAAGTATTCACCGCTCAAGAAAGATTAGAGCGAATGAAGATGGCTGCAGCCACTTTCTTCACGATACCTGGGCCTAAAATGATCTGGCAGTTTGGGGAATTAGGCTACGATGTATCCATCAATGAAAATGGTCGCACGGGTACTAAACCACTAAAATGGACCTATCAGCAAGATTCAGAACGGGCTAAATTATTAAAAGTGTACCAGCAATTAGGGGCTTTGAAATCTTCCAAAACCATCTTTACTTCCACTGATTTTACCGTGGGAGCAATTGGGGCGGTCAAGCGAAATTTAATCACGAAAGGATCCGAATATGTCTTGGTGATTGCGAATCCAGATATTACCTCGCAGGCGGTATCGGCTAGTTTCCCGACGACTGGACTTTGGTATGATTATTTCAGTGGAAAGTCTTTTGACGTGAAAAATGCGGAGGCAAAAATGAATTTATTGCCTGGCGAATTTCACCTCTTAACCAATGTTTCTTGGAATACGACTGACCTTGGTTTAGTGCCTTGGTCTGTCCCTGATTTTAACATATTAGGCGTAGAGTCGGAGTCCATTGTTCTTCAGGTGTATCCGAACCCGGCAAGGGAAATGGTGAAAGTAGACTGGGAAGCGACCTCAACAGGAGAAACTGCCTTGAAAATGGTGGACGCCATGGGAAGAGAAGTGTATCAGAAGAATTTACCTCAGATTAAAGGAGTGAATTCCACTACCTTATCCACTCAAAATCTACCCAAAGGGCTTTATTTCATCCAAGTTAACACTCAGCGTAAAAAACTTCTTATTCACTAAACATGAAAAAAATCGCCTTTCTTTTGCTGTTCGCTATTTCGGCTTCCGCGCAAACAAAATCGGATCTTTCCGGTGCGGCTGCCCTTTTTGATCTACAATTCACGACCCAGGAATTAGATACCCTGTATTCGGATGTGGTGGATAATCTAGCAAATTACAAGGCGATGCACGCGCTATCGTTAAACAATAATGTGCCTTTGAGTCTTTGGCAAAACCCAAAACTTCCGGGCATGAAATTCGATCAAACGCAGCACCCGGTTGTATGGCCTGCGGTTAAAGCGACGCTGCCGAAAAACCGGAACGATTTAGCGTTTTACTCCATCGATCAGCTCGCGCAGCTACTGAAGACAAAGCAAATCACCTCGGTCGAGTTGACTCAATTTTTCATCGAGCGAATCAAAAAGCATGGCGAGACTTTGCAATGTGTTATCAGTCTTCAAGAGGATCTGGCTCTAGCCCAAGCGCGTCAAGCGGATCAGGAAATAGCGGCAGGGAAATACCGGGGTTTATTACATGGAATTCCTTATGGATTGAAGGATTTGTTTGCGGTGAAAGGCACGAAGACGACCTGGGGGGCGGCTCCTTACAAGGATCAGACCATCGACGAAGATGCCTATGTATACTCGAGATTGAAGGAATCAGGCGCTGTTTTGGTCGCTAAATTTACTTTAGGTGCACTTGCCATGGGCGATTATTGGTATGGCGGTAGAACGAAAAACCCTTGGAATTTGAATTACGGATCGTCTGGATCTTCTGCAGGTTCTGCGTCTGCCACGGTCGCTGGTTTAGTTCCTTTCGCGATTGGTACGGAGACCTGGGGAAGTATTGTCTCGCCTGCAACGACGTGTGGTGCGACGGGTTTGCGTCCTACTTTCGGTAGTATTTCGCGCTCAGGTGCGATGGCTTTGAGTTATTCATTGGACAAAGTAGGTCCCATTTGCCGTTCGGCAAATGACGCCGCCATCGTATTTAACTATTTGCACGGAACAGATGGCAAGGATTTGGCAGCGGTAAACATGCCCTTTAATTACCAAGCGAATCGTCCTATCAAAGGAATGAAGATCGGCTATGCAAAGAATTATTTTGACAAAATTAAAGACACCACCCGCAGCGAATGGAAGGTGTTAGCGGATCTGCGCAAACAAGGCGTGGAATTAATTCCGGTCGAATTTCCAGATGAGAAAGTGTACAAAGTAAACATCATGGACGTTGTCATCGGTGCTGAATGTGCCGCACAATTCGATGAAATGACGCGTAAAAACATCGATGATCAACTGACTCGCCAAACCAAATACGACTGGCCTAACCAATTCAGAACCGCTCGTTTCGTGCCAGCAGTCGAATACATTAATGCGCAACGTCATCGTTACCTGTTAATGCAAGAAGTGAACAAGGTCGTTTCACAATTCGATGCCATTATTTGCCCATCACGCGGAGGCGGAAATCAATCAGCGATTACGAATTTAACAGGCCATCCGGTCGTTTGTGTACCTACGGGATTGGATGCGAAAAGTGGTTTACCAACCGGTATTTCATTCGTAGGAAAATTATACGATGAAGGGACTTTGTTGCGAATCGCACAATTTTACCAGGATCATACAGGGCACGAAGAGGTGCATCCTAAGCCGTTTTTATAATGAAGTACTTACTTTTATTATGCTCTTTTGCGGCTTTCGCCCAAAAATCCATCGCACCCCTTATTCAATCTTCGGAGGCCATCAAGGGGAAAGCGGAGTTTTTACATACCCCTTTCGTGACCGCCGGGGATAAATTGTATCTCGTGGGTCACCAGGATGGCACTTTTCCTCCGCTGGGCTGGCACGTGAAAGATGAGATGGGTGGAATCTGGGCGCATCCGATAAAACTGTGGGATGGATTCACGGCTTCTTATACTTTGGGCGGAAAGCGTGTCGTTTTAGATCGTGCAAACGAATTCGTGAATCATCCTTTCGCGAATGAGCATCTCTATGAAGGTGCTGACATCCAAGTGAGAAGATTTCAGTTTGTACCGGATGGCAAAGCGGCCATTTACGTGGAATTTGTGTTGGAGAATAACACGAATCAGACACAAGAGATTCAGTTTTCGATGGAAGCGATTTCGAATCTTCGTCCGGTTTGGTTAGGAGAGAGAACGGGGATGGAAGATGGGGCGGATCATCTTGTGTATGAAAATAATCAGGTGTTGGCCAAAGACGCAAAGAACTCTTGGTTCGCCGTCATGGGCGCTTCGCAAAAAGCCATTTCAAATGTAATTGAAGGAGGGAAGAAACAAAACACGGCTTTGGCACGAACATCTTACGCCTTACAAATTCCGGCGCATAGTCTGCAGTCGATTTCCTTTGTATTCAGTGGATCCTCCGTCTCTAAAGAAGCGGCAATCGGAACCAATTCGGATGTTTTAGCCAATGGTTTCGTGTATGCAAAAGCAAAAAAAGAGCGTTACGAAAAATTAGCTTTGCAATCTGAAATCCAACTTTCTGATTCTACCTTAACCCAAGCAATGCGCTGGTTAAAGTACAATGCGGATTGGTTAATCAATGACGTGGACGGAATCGGTCGTGGAATCACGGCGGGGATGCCGGATTACCCTTGGTTTTTTGGTGGGGATATGACCTATTCGTTACAAGGATTAATCTCTTCTGGCCGAAAAGATGTCGCCTACAGCACCATCGATTTGATCGCAAAACTTTCTGAAAAGACCAACGGAAATGGCCGAATCGTACACGAAGTTAGTTCAAATGGATCCGTCTTTAATCCGGGTAACGTGAATGAAACGCCCCAATTTGCCTCTTTAATTTACAAGGTGTACAGTTGGACGGGCGATCAGGCATTTTTAGCGAAATATTTTCCCCTAGTTGAAAAAGGTTTCGAATGGCTAATGCAGCAGGACAAGGACCATAATATGATTCCGGATGGAAATGGCATGATGGAAATTCAAGGTTTGGATTCGGAGATGATCGATGTGGCGGCTTATAGTGCTAAGGCCTTTTTAGATGCATCGAAGATGGCCTCCGAATTAGGTCGTGCCGATCTAGCACGTCAATATGCAGCAAATTACGAAGCCATTCGATCGAAAATCAATAGCGATTTCTGGGTACCCTCTGCGAATTCCTTTGCTGATTTTAGAGGTACAAAAGCCCAGGCCTTGACTTTAACGAAAGA
>JBEBBJ010000011.1:0-18139 GCA_041158445.1 Bacteroidota bacterium | reverse complement strand
TTGCATATTTTCAGACAATGTTTGTACCAGATTTCGGATGCAAGCGGTCTGATCAAATCGCTGGAAAAGGAAAAAGCCTTCGTGGATAATTTCTCGAAGACCTTGAGCACTGAAAAGATTGCGGCGATGACCGAAAAAATATCCGAGGTTCACTACCATTTAGAACGCAATGCGCGCGCTAAAATGGTGCACCTTGATCTTTCACTCCACTTATTACGCGTTTTCCACGCGAAAAACTCTTAATATGAAGACGGTTCGCATAGGCACACGAAATTCAGCATTAGCCTTATGGCAAGCCCACCACGTGGGGGCTTTACTGGCTACTCAGGGTTTAGGCTACGAAATCGTTGCGATTACGACGAAAGGGGATCAGATTTTGGATCGTTCGCTGTCTAAAATCGGATCAAAAGGAGTCTTTACCGAAGAATTAGAAGCCATGCTTTGTGCATGCGAAATCGATATTGCTCAGCATTCGGCGAAGGACCTTCCCTCCCATTTGCCTGCAGAACTGGAATTAATCGCCTTCACGGAGCGCGAAGCGGCCCAAGATGTCGTTTTAAGCCTTGATCCAGCGAAGACCTTAGCTTCGAGCGAACCTTTGCGCATTGGAACGTCTTCTACGCGTAGACGCGCTTTCCTGCGTCATTTCTACCCACAACATACCGCGGTGGAGATGCGAGGTAATTTGCAGACCCGTTTGGAAAAATTAAAAAACGGAGAATGTGACGCCATGTTACTTGCTTTTGCCGGCGTGCATCGCATGGAAATGGAATCCTATATCACCCAGCACTTAAGTTTAGATCAATTTGTACCGGCTGTCGGTCAAGGATCGGTAGCCATCCAATGCGCCCTTACCTTAGACGCTGAGGTAAAAGAACTAATACGCAAGGCTTGCAACCATCCAGCTACTGAAGCTACCTTATTAGCAGAGCGACACTTATTAGCCCATTTAGAAGGCGGCTGCAGCGTTCCAGTATACGGACATGCGATACACCAGAACGGTCAATTGACTTTGCAAGCCGGGGTACTTAGCTTAGACGGAATAGAAAATATCGTTCATTCGGCAACGGGATCCGATCCAGCGCTTTTAGGAAAAGAAGTAGCCATGGAGCTCATCCACTTAGGGGCGCACCAATTATTACGTAAAATCAGACAGGAATTAGGTTCATGAAAAAACGCATATTAATCACAGGATCCAACGGTTTATTAGGCCAAAAACTCGTCGAACTATTACGAGGTCAAGAAGGCGTGGATTTAATCGCCACGGCACGAGGTACGAATCGTTTGCCTGTAACCGAGGGTTATACCTATGCGTCCTTAGATATCACGGTTCCATCTGAAGTACATGCGATCTTTGATCAATTCAAACCAGAAGTGGTTATTCACACGGCGGCTATGACGAATGTGGATACCTGCGAAACAGATCGCGCTGGTTGTGATCTATTAAATGTAGACGCAGTTGCTTTTTTAATCGAGGCCTGCGAAAAACACGGCACCTATTTATGTCATTTATCGACTGACTTCATTTTTGATGGAGCAGACGGCCCTTATACCGAAGAAGGAATTGCCAATCCAATCTCCTATTATGGCGAAAGCAAGTTAAAGGCGGAACAGTTATTGTTTGATTCAAAGATTCGCTGGAGCATTGCGCGCACGGTTTTAGTCTATGGCATCGTTCCAGACATGAGCCGATCGAACATCGTGCTTTGGGTGAAGAAATCCCTAGAGGATGGCAAAACAATACAGGTTGTGACGGATCAATTCCGTACGCCTACACTGGCGGAAGATTTAGCGATGGGCTGTTGGTTGCTCGCTAAAGATGAAG
Source organism: Bacteroidota bacterium (assembly GCA_041158445.1). GTDB lineage: Bacteria > Bacteroidota > Bacteroidia > Cytophagales > Spirosomataceae > Aquirufa. The sequence goes on along the minus strand of JBEBBJ010000011.1, from coordinate 16,314 downwards.
TGGAAGGTATTTTCAACATCTCAGGATCTGATTTCTTGACACCTTACGAGATGGCGGTGATGACGGCGGATTATTATGGTTTAGATAAGTCACTTTTACAAAAGGCGGATTCTTCCACCTTCCAACAAACAGCCAAAAGACCTGCTCGCACCGGATTTGTACTCGATAAAGCAAAAAAAGTCCTAGGTTATGCACCTAGAACTTTTCAAGAGGGTATCGCCATCATGGCGCAGCAAGTTGCTGATTTAGTCTAAAGCTTCTGGATCTTCCATCATTTCATCCGCCATGGGATTTACCACGGGCAGATCGATAACAACGGGAGTTTCTTTAGGTTTCGCGAAGTCTTTATTTTCATCTAATAAGGTCTTCCAAAGCAAATCTTTCAATTCCTGGATTCCCTCTTGCATCACTGATGAAATCAATAATACGGGAATATCCTTCGGTAAACTTTCGCGCATTTCCTCTTCCATTTCCGGAATCGAAAGGTCCATTTTAGAGACCACAATGACCCGACGTTTTCCTAGTAATTCCGGATTATACTTCTCTAATTCACCTGTTAAAATTCGGTATTCCTCTCCCCAGTTTTCTGCATCCGATGGAATTAAAAAACAAAGGATGGAATTACGCTCAATGTGACGTAAGAATCTCAATCCCAAACCTTTACCTTCGGAAGCCCCTTCGATAATTCCGGGAATATCGGCTACCACAAATGACTTATCATCCCGATATTCGACCACCCCTAACTGAGGAACTAAGGTCGTAAATGGATAATCTGCAATTTCTGGTTTTGCTGCTGAAAGAACGGATAAAAGTGTAGACTTTCCGGCGTTCGGAAATCCTACTAAACCTACATCCGCTAAGACTTTTAATTCCATCACCACCCACAGATCTTGTCCTGCTTCACCAGGCTGCGCATGGCGAGGGGATTGATTCGTAGAGGATTTAAAGTTGTGATTACCTAAACCGCCACGACCACCTGGAAGGACTAAAATCTGTTGACCTTCTTCGGTTACTTCGGCGATAAACGCGTTTGTTTCCGCGTCTTTCACAATCGTTCCTAAGGGCACTTGAATGAATACATCCTCCCCTTCAGCGCCAGAACGTCGTCCACCTTCACCACCATTACCATTTTCAGCGATAATGTGCTTCTGGTATTTTAGGTGTATTAAAGTCCAAAGCTGGGGATTTCCCACAAGGTACACATGACCTCCACGACCACCATCGCCGCCATCTGGACCGCCTTTAGGCACGTGTTTTTCCCTCCGAAAGTGGGATGAACCGCTTCCTCCTCGGCCGGAGCGCAGATTGATTTTAACGTAGTCAATGAAGTTAGATGTCATTCGATTATTTTAATTATCCTTCGATAATGGCGATAATTTGAGAGAAAATGTCCTCAATTTCACCGATACCGTTAATTCCTGAGAATTTATTTTGTGCGGCATAATAACCAGCTACTGGAGCCGTTTTTTCGCCGTATTCTTGTACACGTTTGCGAATTAATTCTTCGTTTTGGTCATCTGGACGGCCTGAAGTTTTGCCACGCTCTAATAAGCGCTGCGTTAATTCTTCTTCGCTTACCTCTAAAGCAATCATGTGATTGATCGCTAATTGATGTCCGGCTAATAAGTTGTCCAAAGCCTGTGCCTGTGCTTCCGTGCGAGGAAAACCATCAAAAATAAAACCTGCCGCCTCTTTGTTCTCGTTCAATTTATTCTCGATCATTCCGATCACAACCGCATCCGGAACTAGAATTCCTTGATCCATTAATTTCTTAGCCTCCAGACCTAAAGTCGTACCAGCTGAAATTTCTGCACGCAATAAATCGCCTGTAGACAAGTGAATTAAACCATATTTCGCAATTAATTTTGCGGACTGAGTGCCTTTGCCTGCCCCTGGAGGCCCAAATAAAACGAGATTAAGCATATAAATGTGGGTTGCTTTTTGAAAAATTCATTCGAACCACAAAGGTAATCAAATCAGAGGCAAAAGCGGGGATTTTCTACTATATTTGACACAAAAAAAAGAGATGCTTTCTACCCAATTCGAAGAAATAATTCAAAAGAGACGTTCAAACAGACGCTACGACCCCACGGTTAAAGTCGATGATGCCATCATTGAGCGCAGCTTACAACGTTCCATTTTATCCCCTAACAGCAGCAATATGCAATTATGGGAGTTCTATTGGATTAAAAGCGAAGAGGAAAAGAAAGCGTTCCACCAGCTTTGTCTAGGGCAATCCGCCGCAAAAGACACGGCTCATCTAGTGGTTTTTGTCACGCGTCAAGACCTTTGGAAACAAAGAGCCGCTTGGAACTTAAAGCTAGTTCAGGATTCTATCGAAGGCGAGCCGACAAAGATGCAAAAAAGAGGCTTGGAATATTACGGCAAGCTAATTCCCTTATTATACCGCAACGATATTTTTGGCATTTCTACCTTCATCCGTTGGAACATTTGTTTCTGGATGGGATTACGCAAACCAATGATGCGTTTTGGAGGTAAGGCCGATCAACGTGTGATGGTGCATAAATCTTGTGCTTTGGCGGCGCAAACCTTCATGCTATCCATTGCAGCAGAAGGATTCGAATCTTGTCCGATGGAGGGTTTTGATGCACAACGTGTGAAGAAACACTTGAATTTACCTGCGGGAGCTGAAATCAATATGGTTATCTCGGTAGGTAAAGGAACAGAAGAAGGAGTTTGGGGACCTCGATTCCGCGTTCCATACGAAGAAGTGGTGCACGTTCGCTAATTACAGTCGACATCTACAATAATTTGAACGCCTTTGAAAGCGGGCTTTGTGCTTAGCGTATCTAATTCCTCTCGGAGGAGTTTTTTAAACGCGGCAAGAGCCACGCCTTTTTCCAGTTTGATTAGGATTTCCATGGCGTATTGATTTCGAATACGCTCAATTAAAGGTTTTTCTGGGCCTAGAACACGACCATTGCCAAATTTAGCCTTCAGCAACACCCCTAAATCCTTTGCTGCGGTTTCCACATTGCGTGCCTCGTAATGGCGCATCACAATTTTAATCAGTCGCGTAAAGGGCGGATAATGGTAGCCTTCGCGCTCGATCATCTCGTCCGCATACAATTGCTCGTAATTCCCCTCTTGGATATAGCCAAATAAGCGGTGATTCGGTTGATTCGTCTGAATATACACTTGTCCCTGCACATCCCTTCGACCGGCACGACCAGCCACTTGGGTAATCAATTGAAAACCCCGTTCATGAGCCCTGAAATCAGGGAAATTAATAATCTTATCGGCATCAAAGATGGCCACGAGTGATAAACCCTCGAAATCCAGTCCTTTCGCCACCATTTGAGTTCCGACTAAAATATCCACTTGCCCCTTTTGAATCTCAGTAATCAGCGTGTTGAAAGCCGTCTTCGAACGAGTCGTATCGAGGTCCATTCTGGCAACACGGGCCTCCGGAAGGTGCAATTGTAATTCTTCTTCTAACTTCTCCGTGCCATAGCCCATCGTCTTCATTTGGGCGGAGCCGCAGGCTCCGCAGCGGTGAATCAATGACTCGTGGTGTCCACAGTAATGGCAGCGTAATTCCTGTTCCCGTGCATGATAAGTCAGCGAAACATCACATTGGTGACAGGTCGCAATCCAATCACAGTCTTGGCATTGAAGGTAAGGGGAATAACCGCGGCGGTTTTGGAACAATAAACTCTGCTTACCCTGCTTTAAATTATCGGCTAATACTTCAATCAAGTCCACCGAAAATCCACCTTTCATCTGCTTCATGCGATTCGCATATTTCGTATCGATGAAATGCATTGCCGGTAATTGTGCCGCCCCAAAACGCTCTTTCAAGACCACCAAGCCATACTTATCTTGCTTAGCCTGGTAATAGGTCTCCATCGACGGCGTCGCAGAACCTAACAAAACCTTCGCTTTTTGCTGATGTGCTAGAACAATCGCCACATCTCGTGCATGGTAACGGGGCGCCGGATCCACCTGCTTGAAGGAGGTCTCATGTTCCTCATCGATAATGATGAGGCCTAAGTTTTTAAAAGGCAAAAACACGGACGAACGAACGCCTACCACGAAAGGGTATTTCCCTTCCACGATCGACTTCCATACCTCCACCCGTTCATTATCCGAGAATTTGGAATGATAAATCCCTACCTGCTCCCCAAAAATCCGCTTCAAACGCACCACAATCTGTGTGGTCAAGGCGATTTCGGGTAATAAATACAAGACCTGATCTCCATTCGCCAAGGCTTCTTGAATCAGCTTGATATAAATCTCCGTCTTCCCTGATCCCGTTATCCCGTGTAACAAGACAACGTCCTTCTCCTGAAATTGATTCAAAATCGACTGGTAGGCCTTCTCCTGCGGGTCATTCAGCGTGAAGGTAGACGGTATAAAATTCTCATCCGCCTCATCAAATCGCGAAACAACGACGTCGAAAATCTCGAAAACCTGATTCTTCACCAAAGTTTGCAAGGAACTTTCCGACAAGCCTGCCTGGCTAAAACTGTTTTTCGCCAAGCCTTTCTGATTCGTCTCTGGACTTCTTAATACGGGGATATACTGCAAATAATGCAGCAAAATGGCTATTTGCTTAGGCTTTTCTTCTAAAGATTGAATCAGATCAGTCAGGGCTAACTTATCCTCAAAAGAGGCTGCTAAGCGCACCTTACGTTGCACTTTTGGTGTATAGCGATCCTTTAATTCATCGAAGATGATCACCGCATCCTTGCCCACTAAGGCTTTGATGAGATGATAAGGACTTTTGACCTCAGCGAATTTGGCTAAATCATCATAACTCATCGCCCCTTTATCTCGAATCTCCACATAGATAGATAATTCTCGATCCGTCAGGGTTTCAGGGCTCGAAAATTCCGGATTCACCTGCACCTTCGACTGACTCGAAATCTTTAAACCGGCCGGCAATGCCACTTGAAAAACCTCCCCCGGGTAGCACATATAGTAGTCTGCAACCCATTGAAACAAAGAAATTTGGGAAGCCGCCACCAAGGGTGAATCGTCTAATATTTCCAGTAAATATTTCGCTTGGTATTCCTTAGGAGGATTATGATGAACAGTTACGATCACACCTGTGAGTACTTTCTTCGTCCCAAAAGGTACCACCACCCGCAAGCCTGCCTGAACAAATTCCGCCCATTCCCGAGGCACCCGGTACGTAAAATACCGAGGGATGGGAAGCGGAAGTAAGGCATCCACAAAAACCGTTTTCTCCTCCCCTATTTCCATTGCAAGGTTTGAATCAGGTGAAGGGCATCTTGTTTGATATAGCGAATGACAGGCGCAAGCGAATCATTCTTCAATGCCGTATTCAAATAAACGGCTCCTCTTAAAAAATGCGTGCTAGAATCGGTGGCAAAAAACTGAAATGGCGTAGCCACTTCGCCTTCTAATTCAATAATGGTAGCCTTTCGACCATCTCTCGTCGTTAAAATCGCATCTTCGATGCGATTCGCCTTCATTTGATGTTTAGAAGCTAATACATACGAATCTCGGATCATCTTATCTAAGCGTTTCCGATCTCCTCCCACTGATTTATAGGTTAACTGGATAAATGCATCCCAACGTGGATAATAGATATACATCCAGTGTGGTTCCGCAAAGGCAAAGCTGTCTTTTTTAACGATGGCTTGACGTGAAATTTCAAAACTAAAGGGATGTCCTTTTTCGAGTGATTGGTAGCTATGCTTGGGGATATCCATCGCTGGGTAGCCTTTGGGCCTTGGCATAGCCGATTTTTCCTCTTCTGTAGCTTTGCCACAAGAGATCAAGGTTAACAGAAAACCTAGGAGGAAAAGACGCATATTCGCTTATTTTAAACCGTAATACGCTAAGATAGGATTTTGTATGGATTCAAACACTTTTTCCCTTAAAACAGGCAAATCTTCCATCGTCAAACCCGTCGTCTCAAAGGGTGGATGAATCTCTACATGCAAGGTACCCGGACGCATGATCAACGTATCATCATCCATGATCTGGTGGTTATTATGAAAACTCATGGGTACAATGGGCACCTGCTGCTGAATCGCCATAATAAATGCGCCATCCTTCAGAGGATTAGCCATGTAAGGGAAGTTTTTGGAAATAATACCTCCCTCTGGAAAAATAACAATACTCCTTCCTGATTGCAAAGCTCGAATAGAGCGACTCAAGGAATTCGCCCGGCTATTCTTATCAGAACGATCCACCAGGATATTTAAACGAGCATAGAGGTACCCAAATAAAGGTATCTTCTTCATCGCATTCTTCCCTACAAAAGAAAAGTAATGGCGGATAATCACGACCACCACCGCAATATCGACATAGGAGAAATGGTTCGCGCAGAACACATAGGTTTGCTTCGGATCTGGCTTAAAGTGATGTGTCACCTTAATTCGAATTCCGGCAAAAAGAAAAAAGAGTTGCCCCCAAAGCCCGACAAGCCTATGAGCAACTCTTTTCCAAGACCGCCTTTGTAAAAAAACAAAGATGAACGGGTATAAAGCTAAAAATATCAGAACAAAAACGAGTCCCGCCCAAAAAGTGTACAACCCCTTTAATACAGATGAAAGCAAAGAACTTTTGTTTTTCATAAACTTAAAGAGTGTGCTAAACCAAAGGTTTATTCAACTACACCTAATTGAACCGTATTTGTTTTCTTGTCTTGATTCGCTGGAACAGATAAGGTCGTTACGAAAATATCTCCTTTAGCTAATAAATTATCTTGCTTCAATTTATCCACCATGGCTGCTACCGTTTTCTCTGCATTACCCGTACCCGGATCGTAGAAGAAAACACGAGCTCCCCAAAGAAGACCCATCGTCGACATCAATTCTTTATTCGATGTAAAGACGAACAAATCAGCCTTAGGACGGTGAGCCGATAAACGGAATGCCGTATAACCTGAATTCGTAATACATAAAATCGCTTTCGCTTTAGAGTCACGTGCTAGACGACAAGCTCCTGCGATTAAACGATCTTGCAATCCTACATTTTCAGAAGTAGATGCACTTAACGAGTGGTTCTTAAAGTAAATCGCCGCTTCGTTACCTTGTACGATTTCAATCTCATTTTGTTGTTGCTCCACTACTTCGTGAATGTGAGCCATCGTCTCCACCGCTTTTACAGGATAAGCTCCTGAAGCAGATTCTCCACTTAACATCGTTGCAGATGCCCCTTGTAGAACTGCGTTCGCCACGTCAGATGTCTCAGCACGCGTAGGAACTGGATTCGTGATCATGGACTCTAACATTTGTGTCGCTACAATCACGGGTTTACCAGCGGCAGTACACTTCTCAACCATCACTTTTTGAAGGTAAGGAACAACCGCTCCATCCATTTCAACACCCAGATCACCACGAGCTACCATGATAGCATCCGTCGCTGCAATGATCTCATCTAAATTATCGATTGCTTCCGGCTTTTCAATCTTCGCGATCACGCGTGTATTCTTACCGTACGCCTTAATTTTCTCTTTAATATCCCAGATATCACTCGCTTTACGAACGAAAGAAAGCGCTACCCAATCCACACCGTGGTCTAAACCAAAATATAAATCGGCTTCATCTTTCGGTGTTAAACAAGGTAAAGACACCTTCGTACCTGGTAGATTAATTCCTTTTTTCGATTTTAAAATACCTCCATAAATAACCTCAGTCACTACTTCCTTCTTCACTTTATCTACTGAAAGCACTTTCACTTCTAAATTACCATCATCCATCAAAATGCGCTCGCCTGGATTCACATCTAAATACATGGATGTATAGGTAGTACCTACTTTCTCAGAAGTACCTAACAAATTTTCATCCATAGCGAAGATCAATTGTTGACCTGCCACTAAAGGCACCCCGTTATTCTCCACTAATTGTGTACGAATTTTAGGACCTTGTAAATCTTGAAGTACGGTTAAATTTAAACCCATCTCCTCAGAGATAGAACGAATGGTTTTTAAACGCTCTAAATGATCTTCATGCGTTCCGTGAGAAAAGTTTAGGCGAAATACATTTACACCTGCTTTAGCTAATTGGATTAATGCTTCTCTTGATTCTGATGTGGGACCTACTGTGGCTACAATTTTTGTCTTGCGTTGATACGACATAATATGGATTAGATTCTATTAACTCTGCAAGTTACATTTATTACACAAAAAAAACCACCAAAAGGCGGTTTAAATTGTATTAAAATAAGATTATGGAATTAATTCTCCCACATTTCTGCCTCTTTATCTTGCAGCTGTTGCTCTAATTTTTGTGACTTAAGTAAGGCTGCTTTTCCATCTCCAAATTGATCAAAGATATCTTTGTTAGCTGCATTTCCTTTCTTAATAATACGGGCATTGAAAAAACGTAAATCAAATGCATCAGCCATATTACGGTGCTGCATTTCGTTTGTTGAATTAAACCAAATGCAATTCGGATTACTTTTGAAGAATTTATACACGTCTTTGAAACGGAAGGACGCTACGATATCTTCCAAACCTGCATCAGAGGCAGATGCCGGAATCTTCAATGTAATTGCCTGAATATCAAAGTACAAACGAGAACGCTTGCGATCGATGATGGCATCTTCTTTAATCTCTAAAATCGATAATTGCTTCGGGATGTAATATTCCACGCCAGCAACAATAGGGCCTTTGTCGAAATCATCTACGGCTGGCTTCTCCGCGTTTGTTGTCTCTGCTTTCTTCGTTCCCCAGCCATCATCCGCTCCACCACCGGTAGCAGGAGCAGCGGCAGGCTTTGCATCACCTCCGAAACCAGCGGCAATCTCTTCCGCCGTCAATCCGCCGTTTTCTAATTTTCCTTTAATTTTTAAGCGATCGATAAATTGATCTACAGTTAATTTCGTGTTCAAAGAATCATTCGTGTAAGGAATCAAAAGACCCGCCTTCACGCCATCGATTAAAAACTTCGAGATTTGATTATTTTCTGCAAAAAATGGCTGATTGATCTTCTCATTCAAATCCATTCTACGCCAAATTTGAGCTCGGTATTGAATATCCGCCTCGTCAATCGGGTGCGCTGAATTAGGATTCGGATTCGACGAAGTTTCTTGAGCAAAAACGCCCAAAGAAATCAAACAAAACCCCAACATTAAACTATGCTTCAACTTCATATACTTATGATTAATTCAATGGAATTACTTTCACAAACGAAAAAGGGATCGTTTCCACACTTCCTTTGAAATTCTTACGCTGTACACCTTTCACTTCAATACGGTAACGGTCACCTGATTGAGCCTGACCTGCTAATGAAGAAATGGATCCACCGCCTGGTAGGGTAACGGAAGCCACACGCTTCGTTCCACGAGCTAGTGCCACCTCAATTTCAGAAACACGGTAATTCGCATCTTCTGGATTCGTTGCAGCGAAAGATTCATCTGCGATGGCTTTGGCATTCACAAAACGCAAACCTGCCGCATTCTCACCACTCTTATCGTTCAATTCAGCACCAGAGCTACCGACAATTTTAATATCAGGTCTAGGTACACGACGTACTCTAAACGTTTCTTTACCTAATAAAGTACCTGCATTGTTCACATTTAACGTCACCGTAGAGGAAGTAGGTACAATCGTTACTTTGCCTTTATTCGTTCCTGCAATTGCTTCACCACCTTCAGCCGTAAAGCTTGGGTTCCAAAGCGCCCCTAAGCCAGCACTCGCCACACTCAAACGATTCGCACATCCTAAATAAAGAGCAGGTAAAGTTCCTGTCTCAATGTTATACGTAGGCTTTAACACAAAGTATTCCTTTGTAATTGTTTCTGTTTTTGGACCCGCTGGGCTCATGTAAGAAACTGACGCCGTATACGTTTTCTTCGCTAAACCGTTCGCATCATATCCACCACCCGAGGTTTTAAACTTAATTTGACCGCGACCATCCACTACTTGCAATGGAGAACCATTATAACTCATACGTGGAGTGAAGCCACTAGATGTCGCTGCAATAAACACCTCAGCTTGGTATTCCATACCTGCCACTACCGTGTTTGCATTCGCAGAAACTTGCGCAAATACTTTGTCAAACTTAATCTCCTTCGCTCCTACTTTACCCGCTAATTGATTCAAAACTTCAGCCTCATAGCGGCGAATTTCTGATTGCTTCTGCGATAAAGTCGCTAAGGCAGCTGCTACAGGCGTATGCTCAAAATTGAATTCAGCAAAATCTTTGTTCGCTTGGTTCGGATCTTTCTGAGCAGATGGAATATCTTTTGCCTCTAATGCTAAAGATTCAAACTTAGTTCCTGGATCAGCCGCAGCAGTTAATTCCTTCAAGTATTTGTCAAACAATGGAATCATTTTATAAGCCTCTCCTTGTTTCGAGCCACCTACCATGATTTCATAAATCTTCTCCTCCTCTTTCGGATTTTTGATGTTACCCGTTTCTGGATCGATACCGCCAGCTGCTTCTAGCACCTGACCTTTGACATTCTCGATATGACCAACTAACGCATCTGTGATACGTCTAACTTCATTCGCTTTCTTCAACACATCTGCATAGGCAGCCGGATTAGGAAGCTCTTTAATCCGCTCCTCAATTCCTTGCACCATACCTTTACTTTTGTTCAGGGATGATTGATTTGCCATTTCTAAACTGCTATTTAATAAGGCAAATTTCTGCAATAAGGCATCACTCACCTGCAATGCTAGCAAGGCGGTTAATACCAAATACATCATCCCGATCATTTTCTGCCGGGGGGTCTCTTTTAAACTTGCCATAATTAGCCTTTCATAGCTGTTAACATACTACCATATACTTGGTTCAAGGACTGAATATTCGCGTTTAACTTTGCTAATTCTGCCTTGAATAATTCTGCATCCTTTTGCGTGGCTGCGATGTGCTCTACGCTGGCATTTACATTGCCATAGAAACCGTTAATGGCTTTCATGTGCTTGCTAGCCTCTTGGATTTCAGCTTCGTAAACCGCATTTAATTTCTCCAAAGATTCACCCGCTTTCGCATAGTTTTGCGTGTATTTTGCTGCCTCAGAAGACGAAGCAGAGATCGTAGCTAATGATTGTGATGCCTCAGAAACGGATTTATTTAAGCCGCCTAAAGACTCAGCTGAAGTCGTTAATGATTTAACGAAATCTTGCGTAGCACCTGTTGCCTTTGAAATTTCAGATAAACTGTTCGCTGTATCTGTTAATGATTTTAAGCTCTTTGTTAAATGAGCGACTGCCTCAGCATCTAAACCTGGAACATCACCTGTGTGACGAGCTGCTGCCGGACGTGGTGCCTCACCTGCTAATTCTGGATATACTTTTTCCCAGTCATATTGCTTTTCCGGAACGGCTTTTAGATAAAGTACGCCAAATAAAATAAAGATAGCAGCCTCCGTAAACATACCGACCATCAACATCTCATTTGCACCAGTCCAATGTAAGATTTTAAAAAGAGCTCCTACGATAACGATAGCGGCACCAAAACTGGCAATAACATTAATCGACTTTTCCATTTTGCTTATTCTTAATAATAATAGATTTAGTTTTATTTATCTCGATGAAGGACGCCCTAAGTAACGCATCACGCATCTAAACCCAACATAGGATCTTTTGTTTTTCTCAAATTCAAAAGTACGCGTACCCGTTTCTAAATAGTATCCAATATCCTTCCAAGAACCTCCACGGACTACTTTACGGGGATTAGACGCATCGCGATTCACCGAGTTCAAGTCCCAAGTAACCGCTGAAGCATTCTCCTCAAAGGCATCTTCACACCATTCTGCTACGTTACCAGCCATATTATAAAGGCCATAATCATTCGGGCTATACGCGTTTGCTGGAGCCGTATATTCGTAACCATCTGCATCGTAATTACCACGATGAGGCTTGAAATTCGCTAATAAACAGCCCTTTGCATTCGATAAATACGGATTACCCCATGGATATTTCGCTGATGCACGACCACCACGAGCAGCCCACTCCCACTCTGATTCAGTAGGTAAAGTGAAGCGAGGCAGGGCTGCTAAGCCTTGCGTCTTGCGGTAGCTATTCATTAATTTTGAACGCCAATCGCAGAAATATTTAGCTGCTGACCAGTTCACACCTACCACTGGATACATATCAAAGGCAGGGCTAGAGTAATAATTCTCCGTCATCGGATCTCCATACGTAAAATCACGGGTCTGATAGCCTGGCATCTTTAAATCTTCCGACCAACGCGTCGTATCAGGATAGTAATCCGACATAATTTTCGTCTCTCCTAAAACTGACAAAGAATCGCGTAATAGTGATTCCACAAACTGACGGTATTCGTAATTCGTAATCTCTGTATCGTCCATAAAAAAGGCAGATACCGTTACTCTACGTGGAAAATTGATCGCTGAACGAGATGGATCTTCATCACCTTGACCCATTAAATAACTACCTGAAGGCACTAAAACCATACCAAATGGAGTGGGCTGCGACCATCCTTTGCGATTTACCGCAACGATTTCTCCGTTAAATACACCCGGATCTTCGGTAGCTGGTTTGAAAAACAAACCTTTTAAACCCTTTGATTTTGTTGACTTAGTAGAACTTAAGGTCTTTCCGCCTGTATTACTTTTAGAGCCGCAACTTTGAATCACGACTACGAGCACCACAAGGGAAAATAACCAGACTAGTTTCTTATTCAGATTATGAAAATTCATATACCTATTTAAATTTCTGTTTTTCTAAACGTTTTAGACAATGTTAAATTGTCTCTCATCAAAAATAAACTCCTCACAGAATTAACAAATTCCTCAAATTTAAAGGATTATTCTAACAATTATGATAGGTTTTAAAATAATTTTAAAGGCCTAGCTATAAAATCCTGAACCTAGGGGTTCGGATGGGAGCAGGCCTCTGCCGAATACTTCTTTCCGGAATCCGGAACCTCAAAAATACTTCGTGAGACAAAGGCTTCTTATTCAGAGAATTAGAAGTTGTTATATCCATCGCATAACCGATATCTAATTTGTTTTGAAGTATAGAAACACCTAGCAATCCCATGGCGGCATCCCCGTTTCGATAGGCGCCTCCAGCATAAATTAGTTTATTATAATAAACGCGGGCACCTGCTTCTGGGACGATTTGGCCAGAATAATAACGCACTAATCCATAGGGCAATAGATCGAAATAGTCACTTAAGTAGATTTCACCACTTCCATGCAGAGCAAAAACTCTTTCTAAAGGCATGAACGCTGTCGCCCCTCTATAATCAAAAACAGGAGCCGTCAAATGGTCCGCCGTCAATCCAACCTGCCAGTTTTCTCTCGAATATACCACCCCTAAGCCTAGATCGGGCTGTGTCTGACTGATAGGTGAGCCTGAAATCAAGTTTGCAACCGGATCATTCGGGTCTCTTACACGAAATGCCCGACCATCATACGCTTTCGTTTGCAAGCCAGCTGAAAGTCCAAAAGACCACATGCCCTCGCCTCGATTCAAATGATAAGCTCCTTGCAGTTGAACTAACTGCTGAGATACCCCAGAAGGTGTTTTATCGGAATAAAATTGAATTCCTAGCCCTAAACTGGGTGCTATACTAAATGACCCTGCTAACCAAGCAGTACCCAAGGTACCACCACCATCCGTCGATGTGCTATAACCAGACCATTGGTCTCTCACTTGTAAAGCCACATAATTAGCTGATTTCCAACCCGAATAGGCAGGATTAACAATGTTCGAATTAGCCGAAAAAATACTGAATTGAGGGCTTTGCTGGGCAAATGAGGGTAGACAAGTCAATAGCATAAAACTCCCCAAAATCAGGGAAAAGCAACGCCTAGGTAGTAGACTCAATTGAAATGTCATTCGTTGGATGAAAATTGCTAGGCTAAAATAATAAAAAAGCCTCAAGGTATGAGGCTTTTTTATTATTTATTTACTTGCTTGATGTAATGTTCGAGAGCACCCGTCATGGATGGAGCGTTAGGCATAGGTGCCTGAATGTCGACAATTAATCCCGCATCTACCACTGCTTGTGCTGTGGTAGGCCCGAATGCCGCTAGACGTGTGTTATTTTGCTTAAAATCCGGGAAGTTGTGGAACAAAGAAGTAATACCAGATGGGCTAAAGAAAGCAATCACATCATAAAATACCTCTTCTAGATCAGATAAATCAGCCGAAACTGTTTCATACATCACCGCCTCTGTTAACTGGAAGTCGTTCGTTCCCATATAGTCTGGTAGGTCTTTTTGGCGCTTATTAGAGCAAGGGAAAAGGAATTTTTCCGTCTTGTGCTTCTTAATAATTTCCAAAAGATCTAACGCAGTTTTCGTTCCTGTAAAGACTTTACGCTTACGGATAACGATATATTTTTGTAAGTAATTCGCTGTTTGCTCCGTGATACAGAAATACTTCATATCAGTGGGCACCTCGATTTTCGCTTCTTTGCACATGCGGAAGAAGTGATCTATCGCGTGACGAGAAGTAAAAATGATAGCCGTATGTTGAAGAATTTCAATTTTTTGCTTTCTAAAATCCTTGTATGCGATTCCTTGTACTTCAATGAATGGTCTAAAGTCCACTTTTACGTTGTACTTTTTTTCAATCTCAAAGTAAGGTGATTTCGCATCTGCAGGGGCAGACTGAGTCACTAAAATACTCTTAACTTTCTTTAATCGACTCGTTTCTTCGGTAGCAGTTTTACTCATAATCGTACAATTTTGGCCAGAAAAACACCAGCCCTAAAATTCAGAGTGCAAATATACGACAATTTTTCACAGAAAATTATCCTGCATTAGATGTAAGTAGGAAAAATTAATTCCCTGATACCAAACAAGATAATCTGTCCTTCGATGATAAGAAGGTAGATAAAAAGAAACAAACGCGGGAAGGAAAAGCTGCGCTGGAAACTTTGGAAAAAATACACGAACCGAAACAGAAAATACCCATCCACTAAGTAAAGTACCGATGAAAAATCAATGGATTTGCTAGGCCCCACATACACGGCGTAAAAACAAATCGAGGCAAATAGAAGTGTAAAAAACTGCAAATTCGTCTGCAAGGATTTGAAATAGTGCACATTCGCTAATCCCTTCAGCTTAAATAAGTCGGTGAATAAATAGTACACAAAATACCGGGAGATAAAGAGCAAGAAGGAAAGGCCCAGTTTAGAGAAGATAAAGAACAAACTAGGCCAAAGAGCCACAAAATTATCTCCATTGCTAAAAAACTCATCTTTTTGAATCGTTTTAAAGCCAACTAAATAGGCTAAACACGAAGTAAGCAAGCTGAGTGTAAAAAGGACTAATACATTAGGCAAGGCAAAAGGGCGGCGCATCCAAACCTCATCTTTCACCTCCCAACGAATCCAATCTGAATAGCGGTAAAATGAGGTAAATACCCGGGGATAGGCGGCAAAAAGCAAGCCCAAACAAGTCATCAAAGAGAGGATACTCAATAAAAAGAAGTTAGAGAAAGGCGCTCCTGACCTCGTTTGCAAAGAAAAGAAATCAGCCTTTTCAGCCACCACGACTTTTTCATCGCGTTCGACCTTGAAATCGGCAGGTAAACCCTGCAAATCTTCCAGATAAACCGTCAAAACCAGTTTATCCTCTTTCGCCAAGCTATCCATCGGAATTCGATAGACCTCTCCTTTTCGGAGGGTCTTGAATAGCGTTCCTTGCAGAAAAAGGTGGTAATTTTCTGAGGGATAGATGGCTAGGTAGGCTTTGGGGAAATCACCTGGGTGAATTTCTAAAGACTTCGAATGGTAAGCATAATGTTTTGAGGACACATAGGGCAAGAAACTTTTCCAGGCTTCCTGGTAAACAAGCCAATCCCGATCAAAGGAGTACACCTTTTTCCAAGCTGCTTGACCTGTAAAAGCCAACAACAATAAAGCCCATAAAAAAAATCTGCTCACCGTTTTTCGCGAAGAAATCAGATGAGCAGATTTTAAGAAGAAAGGAATCATTCCTTGAAATTAATTCAACTTATTTAGCAGCTAATGCTTTGATCATTGTCTCGCCAATATCAGCTGGAGAGTAAACCACGTGGATTCCACACTCTTGCATGATTTTCATTTTAGCTTCTGCCGTGTCATCAGCACCACCGATGATTGCACCTGCGTGACCCATACGACGTCCTTTCGGAGCTGTTTGGCCAGCAATGAATCCTACGACTGGCTTACGGTTACCGTCAGCCTTAATCCAACGAGCCGCTTCTGCTTCCATACCGCCACCGATCTCACCGATCATGACGATACCTTCTGTTTCTGGGTCGTTCATTAATAATTCAACCGCCTCTTTCGTTGTTGTTCCGATGATCGGATCACCACCGATACCGATGGCAGTTGTTTGGCCTAAACCTGCTTTCGTTAATTGATCTACTGCTTCGTATGTTAACGTACCTGATTTAGAAAC
>JBEBBJ010000010.1:0-25333 GCA_041158445.1 Bacteroidota bacterium | reverse complement strand
GATTTTGGCCCCAAAATAAGCCAACTCCGCCGCCTCAGCAAACGAAAGCTCGCGAATAGGGAAGGTGTTCTTCACGATACGCGGATCGTTATTGTGCATGCCATCGATGTCCGTCCAGATCTGAACTTCCTCCGCTTGAATCGCACCACCGATTAAGGACGCCGTATAATCGGATCCTCCGCGCTTCAAATTATCTACTTCACCCGCCGGATTACGGCAGATGAACCCTTGCGTTACATAAATTTGCTTTCCTTTAACTGGAGCTAAAACAGTTGCCAGTTTTTGTTCAATAACGCTCAAAACAGGCTCATTATCTTCGTCGATCACCATGAAGTCCAATGCAGGCAATAATGCAGAGCTAACGCCTTCCTCTTGCAAGAATGCTTCGAAAATTTGCGTAGAAAGCAATTCGCCTAAAGCGACCATCTCTTTCTCTTGTTTTCCGGTGTAGGGAGCTGTAGCAATCAGGCTGTCGATGAAATTAAATTCTTTTTCAACGATGGCTTGTCCTTTACCTAAACCGGCAGGAGTCGAATATAATTCAGTTAAGAATTGATCATAATGTGCGCGCAATTCAGTCGCCTTCGCTTTCGCTTCCGAAGTATTCCCTGCATTTAGGGATTCTGAAATCGATAATAAGGTATTTGTGCTGCCTGAAAGGGCAGAAAGCACCACAATTTTAGGTTGGCCATCTTCCGTAATTAGCTGACGGATAGACTTCATTCGCTCTGGTTTTCCGACGGAGGTTCCTCCAAATTTCCAAACTTGCATATATTCTCGTATTATATTCCTAACATCTTGATGGCTGTTATGGCCGCCTCATCGCCCTTATTTCCGTGTTTTCCACCTGCACGATCCATCGCTTGTTCCTGTGAATTAGGCGTTAATACCCCAAAAATCACTGGCTTGTCATACTTCAAACTCACATTCGTAATCCCGTCCGCCACAGCCTGGCAGATAAAGTCGAAGTGTCTCGTTTCCCCTTGAATCACACAGCCTAGGCAAATAACGGCATCGATATTCGATTGCTGCGCCATTTTTTGAGCTCCTAAGCTTAATTCGAAGCTACCAGGCACCTTAGTGCTGATAATATTTTCTTCCTTTGCCCCGTATTTTAACAAGGTATCATAGGCGCCTGAATACAAGGCATGAGTCACTTCCGTGTTCCATTCAGAAACAACAATGGCGAAGGTTTTACCTGAAACGTCAGGCAAATTTTCGGTGGTAAAATCACTCAGGTTTTTAAGTGCTGAAGCCATAATAGGGGTTAAAAAAACAAGGGATAAAAGCTCAAGCTCTTATCCCTCATCCTATAATCTGTTCTATAAATTATTCAGAGATAGAGCTTTCTAAGATCGCTTTGTATTTCTTCGCTGGAATCGACTCAGATGATTGTCCGTATTTCTCAACAATGATCGAGTACGTGTCTACCGCTTCCTTTACTTGTTTATTTGCTTCGTAAGCATTCGCTAACTTTAACAAATAGGTAGGAGTGAAGAATTTATTCGGCTTGTGATCAGCTGCTTTTTTGTAGTAATCAATCGCATCTGAATAGGATTTCTTTTCTGAGTACGCATCACCGATTAACGAGTAAGCACGCGCTTGAACTAATAAATCCGAGCTAGAGAAGTTTTTCAATTTCTCAATAGATTGATCGAATTTGCCTTGCTTTAACAAGGTAATACCTAAATATAGATCAGCTAAGTTTTGTGTATTTCCACCAAACTCATCTGAAACTTTCGCTAAATCTTTTGAGGCAGCTGCTAATGAATCTGATTCAAACGCGTAAACCGCTTTGAATAATTTCTTCTCGCCTTCTGCGTCTTGCGTAGTGGAGTACCATTGGTAGCCAAAATAAGCCGCGATAATTAGCACAAAAGCACCTAGAATCGTTGCGATGCCAGATTTATTCTTGTCTACTAATTCAGTTACTTTAGAAACTTCTTGTTGAAGAGCTTCTGGGCTCTCGATAATCTCAATCGATTCTACTTTTTCTTTCTTTGCCATAAGGTCATTAATTCGTTTGGCAGATTGTTATAGGTGCCAAAGGACTGCAAAATTATAAAATCTCTTTCATTTTTATCCATATATATTGAATCTTTTGCATTTTATTTTTCAATTTAGGGGTAAATAAACCTGTATGTCCTTTAATCGACCAGACCAACTCCATAAACTCAACGAGACTTTTGATATTTGTATCATTGGTGGTGGAGCGACTGGGGCTGGAGTGGCACTGGACGCAACCTTGCGCGGCTATAAAGTTCTCCTGATTGAAAAAGGTGATTTTGCCTGCCAAACCTCTTCAAAATCAACTAAATTAGTTCACGGAGGCGTTCGATATTTAGAGCAAGCCGTTAAAAAATTGGATTGGCATCAATTCAAAATGGTCTATAAGGCCTTGCACGAGCGCAAAATCCTTTTAAAAAACGCGCCTCATTTAGCGCATTCCTTAGGTCTATTGACACCTTGCTATACGCGTTGGGAACGCCTTTATTACCGCATCGGTATGTGGCTTTACGATAAAATATCAGGGAGTACGAATTTGAAATCAAGTCGTGGCTTGAGTAAGAAAGAGATACAAGCAGAATTCCCTTCTATAGAATCTCATCATTTGCGAGGTGGCGTATTGTATTATGATGGGCAATTGAATGATGCGCGCTATGCTTTAGCCATCTTAAAGGAGGCTGAGCGTTTAGGCGCTTGTATCTTAAACTATGCGAGTCTAGATTCCTTCGAATTAGGGGCTAAAAGTTTGAAAATCAAGAAGGTGGTTTTCTCAGATTTGCTGTCGAAGGAAAGTCATACAATTCCCGTTAAGGCCGTTGTCAATGCGACAGGGCCTTTTACCGATAAAATCAGGGCTTTGGCTAATCCTCGGATGAAGCCACGCATGAAGGTCAGTCGTGGAGCGCACGTGGTGTTGCCGGCGGAGTTTTGGCAAGGAGAAACGGCCCTTCTAATTCCTAAAACGGACGATGGTCGCGTGATTTTTGTGATACCCTGGCGCGACTATGTCTTAGTCGGAACCACGGATGATCCGGATAATTTATCTGAATCTCCTGTCATTTTGGAGGCGGAGAAAGAGTACCTCATTTCCTATTTTAATCGCTATTCCTCGAAGAAAGCGACATTGGAGGACATCAGTGCTACGTTTGTAGGCCAAAGACCTCTACTCCAAGCCCAGCTCGATTCAACACTGAATACCGATACTAAATCCCTTGTTAGAGATCATGAGGTCGAGGTAGATGGTCGTTCTAAACTGGTGAGCATCATGGGCGGCAAGTGGACCACCTACCGGGTCATGGCCTCCGATACGCTGGATGTGTTAGAAAAAGAGGTATTGAACGTGCCTACAAAGCCATGTTTGACGAAGGATCATATACTGGTTCCTGCTTCTTCGGTGGCCTTACCGGCTACTGTTGAAATGGATATTCGTACCCACCTGGAAGAAATCTATGGTCCAGCTGCTGGGGAAGTGTATGGATATGGAGCGGAACGAATACTACCAAACCAACCCTACTTAGTGGGCGAGTTAGTCTACTTAAAAGAGCATGAAATGGCCATCACCTGGGAGGATGTCTTAGCACGCCGTTGGGGAATTGCCATCAGAGATGAGGCTTTAGCAGAAAAACTACAGGCCATAAAAAAAGAGGCTTTCGCCTCTTAATTTTAATATTCGTCCTCGTTAAAGAAGAAGTCGTCTTTTGTCGGATAATCCGGCCAAATTTCTTCGATGCTTTCGAATGGTTGACCATCGTCCTCTAGCTCTTGTAGGTTTTCTACTACTTCTAATGGAGATCCTGTACGGATTGCGAAGTCAATTAATTCATCTTTCGACGCTGGCCATGGTGCGTCTTCTAAATAGGAGGCAAGTTCTAGTGTCCAATACATAATTTATAACGAATAATATTTTGCTTATTACAGGGAGGAATTTACTAATTGTTCCTCCTACCTAACTGCAAAAGTAAAATAAAAATGTATTTATGAAAGATTTATTTTTTAAATTTTCATTAATTATCAAAACCCTGATTTTTTCCCTCTTTTATGCCTCCATCTAGTCCCGTTTCTGTCGAAGTTTGTTCCTATTCTTTATTCTCCTGTATCGCCGCAGACCGGGCCGGAGCGCAGCGGGTTGAATTATGCGCTTCCCCTTGGGAAGGGGGTACAACACCCAGCGCAGGCCTCGTCGAGCAAGCTTTGAAGTCGACTTCACTGGAGATTCATGCCATGGTCAGACCGCGCGGCGGAGATTTTGTCTATGATGAAACAGAAAAACAGACGATGCTTGCAGAAGCTAGAGCCCTAGTCGCTCAAGGCGTGCATGGGATTGTGGTAGGTGCATTGAAACCGAATGGTGATTTAGATGTGGAGTTTATGCGGGAATTCAAGCAGATAGCCGCAGGTCGTGAATTGACTTGCCATCGGGCCATCGATGTCTCTCGTGCACCTTTGGAAGTGATGGAACAATTAATCGCCATCGGCTTTCATCGTATCCTAACTTCAGGCTGTAAAGATAAGGCCCTGGATGGCATCGAAAACATAGCAGAACTAGTGTCAGCCGCCAAAGGCCGAATCCAAATTATGGCCGGAAGTGGAGTCAACCCAATGAATTGCTTAGATTTTGTGCAGGTAGGTGTGGATGCAATCCACTTAAGTGCGCGAACAACACGTAATTCTGAAATGGAATATAGACGTCCGGGAATTTCGATGGGTGGGGTAGAGGCGATCTCGGAATTCGAGGTAGCCTACTCGAGTGAAGAAATCATCCGAGCGGCTATCTCTGAGATCCAGGAATTATTCAGCGAATAAATCCGTTGTTTGCCAAGCCTTTTCAGGCATGGTCGTAATATCGTATAAACCTACTTCTGTACGCTTGTAGGTAGGGATTTTGAATTCAGCGTCTGACATAGACCCTTGCTTGAATTTTTCAATCATTTGTGCAAATCTCGCTTCTTCTGAATCAGCTGAAACAGGAGCAGCCGTTTCTAATTCGCCATCTAATTCTACGCTGTCACCTGGATTTAAGAATACGGGAGCAGCTTTTCTAACCACTTTACGCATACTTCCATCCATTCCGCTAGAATCTTGCTCATAGCCTGCTGCGATCACAGTTAAATATAGGTCTTCTCCTAAATCTTCATCCGTAGAGAAACCAAACTTCACCATATCAGCTTGTGCATCAATTCGTTCATTTAGGTATTCGATGATCGCATCTTTTTCCCAAATCAATAAATCTTTCGTGCTACTCGTAGATACCGTTACCAGGATACGTTTCGCTCCTTTAATTTCTTGTGAATTTAAAAGCGGAGAATTCAAGGCTTCCACGATCGCCGCTTTCGCTCTTTCTTCACCTTTACCTAGCGCAGAACTCATCATCGCTTGACCTGCATTTGTCAATACCTTCTTCACGTCCATGAAGTCCGTATTGATATCGCCTGGTTTTGCGATCACGTCTACCACTGATTTAACTGCTTTCGCTAACACGTCATCCGCTTTCGCAAAGGCATGTTTTACTGCTAAATCTTTGTAGTGTTCAGATATTTTATCGTTCATGATCACCAAAACCGTATCGCAATACGCTTTTAGTTCTTCAATCCCGTCTCTTGCGTATTGAATTTTCTCTTTTCCTTCCCAGTTATACGGAAACGAAACGACAGCCACCGTTAATAAATCACGGTCTCTAGCGATCTCGGCCACCACCGGTGCAGCTCCCGTACCTGTTCCTCCACCCATACCCGCGGTGATGAAAACCATCTTCGTTTCATTCGAAAGAACCGCTTTGATTTTTTCTTGACTCTCTTGTGCCGCTTGTTTACCCACTTCAGGATCCGTTCCGGCTCCTAAACCTTGTTCTCCTAGTTTAATTTTCGTGCGTACCGTGTTCGAAGCTAAAGCCTGAGAATCGGTATTGCAGATAATTAAATCTGCCCCTTTAATCTTCAGGTTGTCCATGTGCTTCACCGCGTTGGATCCGCCACCTCCGATACCGATCACCTTAATGATGGATTTGAAGGATGTTTCAGGCACTACTTCGATTTGATGGTTAAAAAAGGAGGGGTTTTGGCTACTCATAGGGTCAATTCAAATTTTCTAAAACGTAAAAATAATAGAATTTATGTATTAATTAATCATTGCCCCAGCGCCATTCATTTCCTAATTCAAGTTCATGGCGGAGGTTATGTTTAATGAAGAATTCTTTCGTCGAATAAAAGTCTAATTTCTTCGCAGGAATTTGTTCTGCGTTCGCTAGTCCGTATAAAAGCATGGTGGTGTATTTCACCGTGTTCTCCATTTCTTTTTTATTCACTAGGCTAAAATCATCACAGTTTGCATGGTAGCAATCCAATACGCTGCGGGTTAATTTCCCCAAAGGATCCGCTGCCGGAATTCCTTCCATCAAGAAGGTTTGGTTATCTGAGTGTAAACCAGGTGAGTTCTCCACTAAATTCGCAAAATCACCATCGATTGCCTTGATTTGATCTCCGATCGACTTTAAAATAGGAAGCATCTCATCACGTCCACCTCCATTAAATCCATTTACGTTATTAGTCATATCGAGGTTGATCATGTACACGATTTGGTCAAGATCACCTTCCTTCTTTGCCCGCTCTACGTAGGCTTTTGAACCTAAGAGACCTTCCTCTTCACCCATAAAGGCCACAAATTCAATCGTACGTTTACTGCTTAGGCCTAAAGCGCTGAATGTTCTAGCGACGTCTAGTACCGAGAAAGATCCGATGCCATTATCAATCGCACCTGTAGCTAGATCCCAAGAATCTAAGTGGCCTCCTATGATAATCTTCTCATTTCTTAATTTCGAACTACTTCCTTTTAAAGTTGCGACCACATTGCGCGCTTTAATCGGTTTACTCACGTTGTGCATCTCGATCAAACTCAACAATCCCGGTTGATCTTTCATCCACTTTCTGATCTCTGTTCCATTCTCCAAAGAAATACAAACAGCTGGAATCGAAATTAAATTTCCCGTCACAGAAGCGGTACCTGTTAATAAGACTTGCCCTTTTACGGTATTGACGAAGATGACACCAATAGCACCATGTTGAATAGCCAAGGCTGTTTTTTCAGATCGGTGTAAGTTTTTCGTGCCTGCTGGAGCGTCTAAAAGCCCGATGTTAGCCAAAACCACTTTTCCTTTTACCTCTTTACCCATATAATCCGAATCCAATCCATTTCCAAGATCCACAATTGTTCCTTGGATGTTCGCATCGACAGGAGTCATGGCTAGGGAAACTACCGGAACTTCTCTGAAGTCATCTGATTTAGGAGGGGCAATGGATAAAGTGACCGTGTCACGTGCCCAAGCTTCCACTTGAAATCCTTGAAACTTGGTATCCTTAAAACCGTATTCTTTTAATAATTTGAAAGCGTATTCTTCCGCCTTTTTTCCTTTTTCGCTACCGGTTAATCTATGACCTATGGTTTTGCAGGCTTCTCCTAGCGTGGCGTATGCTTTTGAATTCAATTCAACCTCTGCCTTAATTTTCTTAAATACATCCTTGAAATCTTCTTCTCCGGATGCCGGAGTAAAGGAGCTAGTTAAAAGGGTAGCCGAAAGTGCTAAAAAGCCAAGGGTCAATCTTCTCATTCTTAATTTTTAAATATCTGTTTAAATTTAGCTTATTTAGCCGAAAAACACAATTAGCCGGACCAATTTTCCCGGTCTAAATTTCTGTAGTTAATCGCTTCGGCTAGGTGTTTGGGTTGAATCTCTTTTGTTTGACTGATATCCGCTATGGTTCTTGCCATTTTAAGGATACGATCATGCGCTCTGGCTGATAATTGCAATTTTTCAATGGCGTTCCTTAGCAGTGAGGCAGAGGTCGTATCTAATACACAAATCTCTTTCACCTGTACGGAGTTCATCTCGGCATTCGTTCGAATGGACATTTCTTTAAAACGGGCTTTTTGGATGTCTCTGGCAATACAAATTCGCTCCCGTATCACCTGACTCGATTCGCTCTCTTGGGATTTAAACATATCCGAATAGCCTAATGGGAAAACTTCTAAATGCATGTCTATCCGATCTAATAAAGGACCAGAAATTCGGTGCAGGTATCGGTCTACTTGGTAAGGTTTACAAGTACACGGTTTTTCCGGGTGGTGAAAATAGCCGCAGGGGCATGGGTTCATGGCAGAGATGAGGAGGAAGTTTGCCGGAAATTCGACTGTGCCATGAGCGCGAGAAATGGGTACCTTTCGTTCTTCCAACGGTTGTCGGAGCAGTTCCAAGACATTCCGCTGAAATTCGGGCAGCTCATCTAAAAACAATACCCCCTGATGCGCTAGGGAGATTTCGCCGGGTTGGGGATTTGCTCGGCCACCGATGAGCGCGGTGGAAGTAATGCTGTGGTGAAGCGCCCTGAAAGGCCTTTCTGTCACGAGTGGATGATCGGTACTTAATTTTCCGACGATGGAGTGTATTTGGGTGGTTTCGATAATTTCCTCTAAACTCATGGGAGGCATGATGGAGGGAATGCGTTGGGCCATCATGGTTTTGCCCGCACCTGGAGGGCCTACTAAAAGTAGGTTATGAGAGCCAGCTACTGCGATTTCAATAGCCCGCTTCGCTTTTTCCTGTCCTTTTATTTGGGAAAAATCGGATGCGTAAGGAGGGCTGGATGGGAGGATATGATCTCGTTTGATAGCTGCTTGTGGGCGCCCATGCAAAAAACGAATCGTGTCCCGCAAATTATCCATCCCGAAAATCTGTAATCCTTCAATCAAGGCGGCTTCGAGGGCATTTTCACGCGGGAGGATGAGGGAGTGGATGCCTTGTTTTTTAGCTTCTATTGCCATCGAAAGTGCTCCTTTAATGGGTCGAATTTCGCCGGTGAGGGAGAGTTCACCCATGATTAGGAAGTCCGAAAGACGAGTCATCTTCGTTTGCTCGGAAGCTTGCAGAAGTCCTAGGGCGATGGGGAGGTCGTAGCCGGAGCCTTCTTTACGCACATCCGCCGGTGCCAGGTTGATGACCACTTTTCTGCGAGGAAAGAAATAACCTATTTGCTTGATGGCAGACTCGACGCGCTGTATGGATTCTTTGATGGTAGAATCAGGTAGACCGACGAGGTAACACTTCGATCCTTGCCCCACATGGGTTTCAATGGTGATAATGGAGGCATGAATGCCCACGAGAGCACTGCCAAAAGTTTTCGTTAACATAGTGGTCGTTTAAGACACAATGTTAGACAATAGCCGAGTGATTAAATAACAGTTAATTGGACTTCTTTAGAATTAACCAACAACTTGGATTTTACGCCGAAGAGTAAAGGTTGGTTGTTTGGGATATGTCCCGCCGGGAAATCAAAAGCAATGGGAAAAGAAGTCCCTGAGGTATGTTCTGCGACTAATTCGTAAGCCGATTTACCGATCGTCAAACTCGCTTCATTGCAATCGGTAAATCCACCAAGGATCAAACCGGCTAGGTTTTGGAAATAACCAGCTCTTTTTAATTGCAAAAGCATCCGATCCACGTGGTATAAACGTTCGCCTATTTCTTCGATAAAGAGGATTTTGCCTTCCGTGGATGCGAAGGTTGAGCTACCTATTAGATGACATAAAAGCGATAGATTTCCGCCGATAATTTCGGCGGAGGCCTCTCCTAGGCGGTTTAGCGAATGCGTGGGAGCGGTTACCGAAACGTTTCCTTCGAACAAAAGGGAATGCAAATTTTGAAGGGCAGATTCACCCCCTTTTTGGCAGAAATTATGCGGCATAGGCCCGTGCACACTGGCATAACCCATCGAATCTAGTTCACACAAAAGGGCGGTAATATCTGAAAAACCAACGACCCATTTCGGTGAAGAAACAAAGCCGGAAAAATCCAAGGAATCCAACAGTCGACTGACCCCATAACCGCCTCGAATGGGGAAAATGGCCTTAATAGATGGATCATCTAGCATTTGCTGTAAATCCGAAAGTCGCTCCGCATCCGTCCCGCCCAAACCATGGTGCCGAGATAAGTAATTTGGTGCATTTCGAACTCGCAATCCCCAATTTTCTAAGACTTCTACACCTTGCTTCCAATTATCCGTGGGAGGAAAGGAGGCAGGAGACAAAATAGCTACTTCGTCGCCAGGCTTTAAAAAAGGGGGAATGATCTGAGTCATGACGTAAATATCTGTTTTTTTTTAGGATCCTCAAGGGCTAAATTTCGTAATATTGTAAAAATTCTATTCTTATCGCTCCCGCAGATTTAAATCTTGTTCATCCGATTTACAACCCGCATCCGAGTTGGGCGGAGGAATTGGTGCATTATTATACCTTATTTAAGGAAGCGATTCCGGCAGATACCTCTATTCATATGTATTTAGTCAACGATGGGAGTAAGTCAGGTATTCGCCAAGAGGATATCGAGTTATTGAAAGCAGGAGTAGCCGGTTTTACCTATATCGATTCGCAGATTAATCAAGGAAAAGGAGGTGCATTGCGAGATGCCGTCCGCCAAACAACGGGTAAATACATCATATATACAGATGCAGATTATCCTTATGTAATAGCGAATGCCGTAGATATGTTTCACCTACTTTCCACCGATGCAGCTGATGTGGTCGTGGGCGTGCGCGACGAACAATATTATGATCAGTTGCCGCTAGGCCGTAAAATATTTTCGCTATCTCTGAAGGTGATGAATTATTTGTTTTTCCCTGAGTTGAAGGTGAAAGACACGCAATCTGGCCTAAAAGGATTCAATCAAAAAGGCAAAGAAATCTTCTTGAAAACGCGAATTCCAGCCTTCCTTTTTGATATGGAGTTTCTAGTCTTAGCCTCGAAGCGCCCTGACATTCGAATTCAGTGGATTTATGTGCAAGCCCGGGAAGGAATCGTATTCTCCACAATGCGTGCGAAGACCATTCTGACTGAGCTGCTTAATTTCACGAAAATCTTATTCCGTCTAGATAAATGAAACCGATTCTAATCACCATCGATGTGGAAGAATGCGATATTCCGTTGGAATACGGTTTTGACATTCCTTTAGAGGAGCAATTGGCGATTTCTCGCGAAGGTTTAAAACACTTCATGCAGATCGTGGAGGAGGCAAAGGTTCCGGTGACTATTTTTTGTACGGGAGTGTATGCGGAAAACAATGCAGATTGGATCAAATCTCTAGATCCGATGCACGAATTAGCTTCGCATGGCTATTTTCACGGGCATTTTGACGCGTCGAAAGACCTTTTGAGTTCGAAACAGTTATTAGAAAAGTTAAGCGATAAACCCGTCACTGGTTTTCGGATGGCCCGCATGCAATATGTGGAAGAAAGTGAAATATTGAAAGCCGGATATACCTATCATTCTTCGTTGAATCCCACTTGGATTCCGGGTCGTTATGACCACCGAGATAAACCGACGAAGCCATTTTTTGAGAAAGGTTTGTGGAATGTACCGGCTTCAGTGAGTCCCTGGCTGCGAATTCCGCTTTTTTGGTTAGCCTTTAAGAATTTCCCTTTGTGGATATATACCTTGTTAGCGAAGCGCACCTTGCGTAAACAGGAATACTTGAATATCTATTTCCACCCTTGGGAATTCGCGGATTTGAGTAAATACCCATTGCCGGCGCATGTGAAAAAAGGTCATAATGGTCCTTTGCGGGATAAATTGCGCACTTTTTTAAAGCAGATGAAAGGGGTGGGTGAGTTTACCACGATGGCAAAAATGCTGAAGGAGTATGAATAATAAATCCACTTTATTCATTATTTGGACCTTTGCAGGTCTAGTGACGGGTTGGAAGCAGTTCGCTTTGAGCACGGTGCATTCACACATCAATAATTTTCAGATTTTCAAAGCAAGTTTCGGTCACTTCATACACCGGATGCCACTTTATTTAGAATATCCAAAGGAGTATTTCGACCTCTATTTATATGGGCCGATTTTTGCCATTTTGATGGCTCCATTTTCCGCTTTACCGGATGGCCCTAGCGTGATTTTATGGAACGTGCTGAATTCAGTGGTGCTCTTTGTGACGCTTTGGCATCTGCCTCTAGTTAAAAATAACCGAGTTGCAATCACGTGGATTGTGTTGAATTCCTCGATTACGGCCCTGCTAAATACGCAGTTCCATGCTTTGTGTCTAGCCTTAATTCTGTGGTCTTATATCTGCGTGGAGAAGAAAAATTATTTCTGGGCCACGCTTTGGATCGTTTTGGGTATCTACATTAAATTGTATGGCGTGGTAGGTCTGGCCTTTTTCTTTTTTGCCAAAGATCGCCTCCGTTTCGCCTCCTACTTCCTTTTCTGGTTATTGGTGATAGGCTTCATTCCTTTCGCTTTAGGTGGTTTCGATTATGGTCTCCAATCCTACAGGGAATGGATGGGCATCCTAGCGCACAAAAATGAATTAAACGAGAACATCAAAAACATTCGGACAGATGTCTGTGTCATGGGCATGATCCGCCGCTGGACAGGCGATCCGACGATTTCGAATTTGTGGTTTCTAGTACCCTCGATGCTCTTAAATGTCTATTTGTTTTTCCAAACCAAGAAGTGGTCGGACCTTGATTTTAGATTGCGCATTTTGGCGTTTGTTCTACTATATATAATGCTTGCAAGCACGGGTACTGAATCGCCTACCTTAGTAATGGCTTTTCCAGCCGTTGGAATCTGGTTTGTGTTAGGGGAGAAAACCAAAGCACGCTGGGCTATGTTGATCTTTACGCTCTTGATTTCGAGCTTTTCTCCTACCGATTTATTCCCTGCTTATATAAGGAATGAATTTATCAATCCGCTTGCGCTGATGATTGTGCCTCTGTTCGGTGTATGGATTTGGCTGGCTTGGGAGCTATTTAGAGAAAAACAACCTCAGTGATGATGTCCTGCTGAGCTGTTTTATTCAAAAGCTCGATCATCTTTTGTTTGGCCATTAAGAGCTCCTTCTTTAAAGGAGCAGAATCAAGGCCTAAAAACAGCTTTTTATCCTTAATGAAGATTTTCGTGGTTCTGGCAGCGATCGGTTTCCCCATAATCTCCTCCCAATGCGCAATAATGTAGGTTTCGTCGTATTTATTCTGAAGCTTATAGACCCGCATTAAGGATTCGATAGCCTCTTTCAAGCTCATATTATCCTTGCTTCTGGTAGAAGCTCGGGGGCCTTTCGGATTGAAGGGGGAATCGATCATTTGGTTGTTTTATACTGCCAAAATTAAGCCATTAATTAGGTTTAATCAGGAAATTCTCAACAAAATTTAATTTTTTTTTGATTTTTTTAAAATTTGGTAATCCCAAAATAGTACCCTAATTCTTTCAATAAATCGAAGAAAATATCAGATTAGTACAATAGTGCTTTCGGTGTATCCTGATTAGAAGCCTACAAGGATTATTTAAAGGATGAAAATTATATTAGAATTCTATTACTTTTGCCTTTACTGAAAAGGAAAGCGAGAGTCTAAACTATGAAAACTACGATCGCCGCATTTTCTACAAGTTTTATTAAAAAATAATTCTTTAACCCCAAATTACCAAACTAATGAGTACACAACAACCAAAGCCAGCTGCTAAGCCAGCTGCAACCGAAAAAAAATCTGGCGGTATTTCTGCAGGTTTAATTCTAATTGTTCTATTCGTCATTGCATTAGCAATCTACACCTTTGTGATGGGAGATGGTTCTCACTTTGAAGGTGGTACTAACGAAGGACACCCACTACCAGGTGACTACTTTGGTGTAGTTTACAAAGGTGGTGTTATCGTGCCAGTTTTGATGACTTGTTTCTTAACTGCATTAACATTCTCAATCGAGCGTTTATTTACAATCGGTAAAGCAAAAGGAACAGGTGATGTTAACGCATTCGTTCGTTCAGTACAAGCTTCTTTAGACAAAGACGATGTAGAAGGTGCTTTGAAAGCTTGTGATAAGCAAAAAGGTTCAGTAGGTAATGTTACATTAGCTGCTATCAAGAAATACAAAGCTTTAATCTCTGAGAAATCTTTAGATAAAGAGCAAAAATTAGCTGCATTGAGCAAAGAAGTAGAAGAAGCTACTTCATTAGAATTGCCAATGTTAGAGAAAAACTTAACTATCATCGCAACTTTAGCATCGGTATCTACTTTGATCGGTCTATTAGGAACGGTAGTTGGTATGATCAAGGCCTTCGCGTCATTAGGTAACTCAGGTGGATCAACTGATTCATCAGCTTTAGCAAATGGTATCTCTGAAGCCTTAATCAACACTGCATTAGGTATCGGTACTTCAGCTATCTGTATCATTGCATACAACGTGTTCACAGCGAAAATTGATGAGTTAACTTACAGCATCGATGAAATCGGCTTAAGTGTTAACCAAAACTACGCTACGCATCACAATTAATATTTGAACTGATTTAGGGGCATCAGCCCTTTCATTCAATTTTATTCACCGTTCAAAAAAATAATTGTTATGCCAAAAGTTAAAGCTAAACGACATAGTGTCTCACTCGACATGACAGCGATGTGTGACGTGGCTTTCCTTCTTTTGACGTTCTTCATGTTAACCGCGAAGTTCCGTCCAGAAGAGGCAGTTACGATCACTCCTCCATCTTCTATCTCAGAGAAACCTTTGAATACGAAAGATGGTATGCTGATGGTTAGTGTTTCACCAGAAGGTGGCGTTTATTTGGCAACTGATGATCAAATGGCTCGTGAGTTTATGTTAGAGCGTATGGCTAATCGCTATGGTATCGCTGTAACAGCTGAGATGAAGAAGAACTTTATGGCTTCAGAAATCGTAGGCTATCCTCTAGGAGCAATGCGTCAGGTGTTAAATATGAAACCTTCAGAAGCGAAAGCGCTAAGCAAGGGAATTCCAATTGATTCAGCTAATAACGAGCTTTCGTATTGGGTGGGTTATGCGAAATTGTCTAATCCAGAGTTGAAAGTTGCTATCAAAGGAGATAAAGAATCTAACTACAAGGTATTTGCTGATATCATCGGTACTTTGCAGGCTCAGAACATCAATATCTTCCAATTAGTAACTGGACCGGAAAATAAACCGAAATAAGTTTTCATTTTTAATTACGAAAAGAAATGGCAGAAATAGATAGCTCCGGTGGCGGGAAGAAAGGCGGAAAGAAGCGTAGTAAGAAAATGTCGACCAAAATCGACATGACACCCATGGTGGACTTAGGCTTCCTTTTGATTACTTTCTTTATGTTAACTACAACGTTAGCAAAGCCCGTTACCATGCAATTAAACATGCCTGATAAAACGGATACAAAGGAAACATCACCTGTAAAATTATCAGAAACACTTACAGTGTGTCCAGATGAGACAAAGGTGTATTATTACCAAGGTATCCCAACTGAAGCAGGTACAGTAATGCAAGTTACTAACTATTCGGAGACAGGAATTCGCAAGGTTATCGCGGATCTGAAAGCGAAAGTGGGTAATAATTTTACTATCGTGATCAAGCCAACCAAAAAAGCGAAATATCGCAATATGATTGATATGCTTGATGAATGTGCGATTACTAATAACAAGCGTTATGCTTTGTTAGAAATCGATCCGGATACGGAGGCACTGATTAAACGATCAGGAAAATAAGGGTATAAATTAATTTAAAATTAAACGAATATTATGTCACAAGTAATAAGCCAAGATGCTACTTTGGACGATATTATCTTCAAAGACAAGAACCGTGAATTCGGTGCCTTCGTTCTGCGTAAGACATATCCTAAAGTAATGAAGCGGTCCGTATTACTAGGCTCTGCACTCTTTGTCGGTGCTCTTTTGTTAGCGGCTTTCTGGAAACAGTTAACTGCAGCTTCAGAAGAAAAGACTGAGGTGACTGCTGAAGTAATGAAATTGGATAAGCCAGCTCCACCTAAAAAAGTAGAGTTGCCTCCTCCACCACCGCCGCCACCACCCAAGGAAATTCCTAAGGTGACAACAACGAAATTCTTACCTCCAGAAATCAAGCATGATGAGGAAGTAACGAAACCTGAGCCTCCACCTGAAGAGGTAAGAGGTAACACGGCGTCTGAAACTGTAAAGGGTGAAACGGAAACGTATGAGCCACCAGTAGATCCAGATGCGAAGGGTTCTGAACCTGTTGAGCCACCTAAGCCAGCTGAAGATGAAATCTTTACGGCGGTAGAGCAACAAGCAGAATTCCCAGGAGGTCCGGGTGCATGGGGACGTTTCTTGCAAAAGACGTTAAAATACCCATCTGCAGCTCAGCGTGCGAACGTAGGCGGTAGAGTATTCGTATCTTTCGTTGTAAATACGGACGGTTCTGTTCAAGACGTACAAGTTTTGAAGGGAGTTGGTTTCGGATGTGACGAGGAAGCTATTCGCGTAATCAAGGCAATGCCAAGATGGAATCCAGGTAAGCAATCTGGACGTGCGGTTAGATCTCGTTTTACTCAACCGATCACTTTCGTATTATCTGAATAAGATAGAAACGATTAAACATAGACAGACCTGCTGAATGTATTTTTAGCAGGTCTGTTTTTTTAAATGAAGATGAAAAGACCAGTTGCTATTTGGATTAATGTAACGTTTAGATTGATTGTTGCCTTTGCCTATTTTCTGTTAGGCTTGTATGTGGCTTTCTATTCTGAATTTGATTTAGGTACTAATTTTGGTGTGCCTACCATTGTACTTTTTGGATTACTTTTTATGGCTTATGGCGTTTTTAGAATTTGGAGAGCCTATGCTTATTTTAAATCAACAGATGAAGAAGATGATGAATATCAGAAATATTAGTTTAGTTATTTTAGGACTATGTTTTTTTCAATGTTCAACTGATAAAAAAGAAACTGCGAAAGATTCTGCGACCGTAGGTGAAATTACCTTGGGCGTTGATGAATCGTTTCAGCCTTTGATGAAGGCAGAGAAGACTGCTTTTGAAGAGCAATATAAATATGCTAAAATCAACTTCAAGTTCAGTCCTGAAAATGAGGTAATTGCTGATATGTTAAATGACAAGATTAGAGGGGTAGTGGTTACTCGTGATTTGACAGAAAAAGAAAAAGAAATCTTCACGCGTGAATCAATCACGTATCGTAGTTTTAATATTGCCGCAGATGGTATTGCAATACTTGCAAATAAATCGAATAAAGATACACTTCTTACCTTAGCCGATTTACGCGATTTAATCGTGGGGACATCCACAAAGTATACCGTCGTAGTTGATAAGGCGAACTCGAGTAATTTGAAATTTTTAGTGGACAAATTAAAGATTTCCACTTCTGATAAATTACATGTAGTTGCTGCCGGATCTAACACAGAGGTCATCAATCAAGTGAAAAAAGATCCCAATACCATTGGCGTCATTGGTTCTAACTGGATTAGTGATGGGGATAATCCAACTTCGCTTGGATTTATTCGCTCGGTGAATGTGATGTCTGTGGCGGAAGGAAAGGGGATGCCCTATACGCAACCTTTCGGTTATAATTTAGCCTTGAAAAAGTACCCGCTTCGCCGGGAAATCAAATATATCTTGAAAGAGGCTCACCAGGGTCTAGGTACAGGATTCTTAAATTATGTATCTGGCGATTTGGGTCAGCTAA
This sequence comes from Bacteroidota bacterium, assembly GCA_041158445.1. Lineage (GTDB taxonomy): Bacteria > Bacteroidota > Bacteroidia > Cytophagales > Spirosomataceae > Aquirufa. The sequence goes on along the minus strand of JBEBBJ010000010.1, from coordinate 7,835 downwards.
TCGTTTTAAAGGCTGGCTTAATCCCTTTGACCCGCCCTATCACGATTCGCACCTATCAAATTAACCAATAGTGCATTTTTATTCGGTTTAGGCTAGGGAAAATAGAAGATTGTTTTTATTTTTGTTCCTCTTACGAATTTAATGTTAAGTGTATAAAATTGGACATTTCGATGTTCGAGGCCTAGGAAAAAGATTGAAAGCTATTAATTAAACAACAAAATGAAGAAAATGAAATCGTGGATATTGGCAATCAGTTTATTGATCACCAATATGGCAATGGGACAAACTATCGCAGACGGATTACACTTAATCGATCGCGATCAACCAAGTAGAGCTAAGCAAGTTTTTGAAGGCTTAGTTACCGCTTCTCCTACCGGTGAAAATTACTACTATTTAGGATACTATTTCTTAACGCGTAGAGATTGGACTTCAGCTGAAGATGCCTTCAAAAAAGGCTTAGCTGCAGATCCTAAGAACTACTTAAATCAAGTGGGTCTTGCTTCGATCAAAGTAGGTCAAAATAAAGTAAATGAGGCGAAAGTTGATTTTGACCGTATTCTACAGGAAACAAAATACAAAAATGGTGATGTGATCCACCGTATTGCAGAGGCCTATTCTATGTACTATAAATTAGGTCGTGATGCAGAATTTAATGCAAACAATAACGACCCAGCTGAAGCTATTCGTTTAATCGACTTAATGTTAGAAAAGACAAAGAAAGGTCCAAACGCAGAGCAAATGATTGTTCGTGGTGATGCTTTCTTGATCAAGAATGATGGCGGTAACGCTGTTTCATCTTATGAGCAAGCTTTAATGCAAGATCCTAAGAACGTAAAGGCGAAGGTAAAAATCGGTACGGTTTTCTTACGTGGTAAAAACTACAGAGAGACGCAGTCTCGTTACAAGGAGGCGATTGATTTAGATTCAAACTATGCACCAGCACACAAGCGTTATGGCGAGTATTTGATCGTAGGTAGCCAATACAAAAATGCATCTCGTTATTTCAGAAAGTATTTAGAGAAGGCTGAGGCAACTCCTGAGGTGACCTTGGAAACAGCTAAATTATTATTCTTATCTCAAGATTACGAAGGTGCGATGAAGTACACAGATGAGGCAGATAAGAAAGGGGTGAAGGATAATGATATCTTCCGTATGCGTGGATATTCAAACGTGGAGATGAAGAACTACCAACAAGGTATCGATAACTTAGAAGGCATGGTTCGTTCTGGTGTGAAGCCTTATTATATGGATGATTTGTATTTCGGTAAAGGATACCAAGGGTTAGGTAAGGATTCAGTGGCTTTAACATATTTAGAGCGCGCTGCACCTTTAGATACCAACAACAACGTTTACAACATTATCCACGATATCCGTTACAAGCAAAAGCGTTATAACGACGCGGCAAATGCGGCATTGAAAGGTATTGAGTGGAAGCAAAAGAAAAATCAAACTGTAGGTTCTGGAGATTACTTCAAAGCTGCGATGGATTACTATTTTGTTGCTGCAATTTCTACTCCGAAAGCTGATACCTTAAGTCGTGCGTCAATTGGGATGAAGGCAGATACTTTATTTGCAAAAGCCATCTCAGTGAATGATAAATGGCCTCCATTCTACCTGAATCGTGCACGCGTGAACAATCTAATTGACTTTACTGGAACTAAATGGTTGGGAGTTCCTCATTATGAGAAATTCTTAGAGACTATCGCAAAGTTGAAGGAAGAAAAATCGACTACCTTTAAAGAAGATAAGAATCAATTGTTTGAGGCTTATAAATTCTTAGGGGGTTATCATTTAACGGTAACGAAGGATGAGGCGAAGACGAAAGACTACTTTACGAAAGCCTTTGAAATTAAAGCAGATGATAAGGAATTGATGGAGTACTTCAATCCTGGTTCTACTGCCACAGCTCCAGCAGCGCCTAAAAAATAAGTTTAAAATACACATCGAAAAAAGCTGCTCCTCGAGCGGCTTTTTTCATTTACACTAAGCATATGTCATACGCAATCATAACCGGCGGAAGTAAAGGGATAGGCAAAGAGATTGCCTTACAATTAGCTGAAAGAGGCTACAACTTGTTACTGGTGGCCCGTAATTCTTATGAGCTTCAACAAGTGAAGGAGGAGATCCAAAAAAAGTTCGCACTGGAGGTAGATTATTTAGTAGCAGATCTAGCTGATCCTTCTGCCGTTACGACACTCTACGAATGGGTACTGGCAAAGCAGATTGATCTTCGAAAAGTTATTCTTTCGAAGAGACCCAAAAAATGATGCAAGTAAACATGAACGCGCTAGTTGAAACTTGTTACCGTTTTTACCCGATGCTTTCAGGCAAGGGTCAGGCTTATGTTTTAAATATAGCTAGTTCAACTGCCTATCAAGCAATTCCTTTAATGAGTGTTTATGCGGCTTCCAAAGTGTTTGTATTAAACTTCTCTCGTGGACTTTTTCATGAATGGAAGGCGAAAGGTATCACTGTTACCGCTGTCAGCCCAGGAGCTACAACAACGAATTTCAATGACCGCGCAAACTTACCAGCTAGAGCGAGTAAGGCAGCAGAAAAAGTAACGATGACTCCGGCAATCGTTGCTAAAATGGCAGTCGATGGTATGTTTGCTAAAAAACAAGAAGTCATAACTGGCTTCATTAATAAGTTAGGTGCTTTCCTTGCTTGGATTGCCCCAAAGGCTATCTCAGAGAAAGTGGCTAAGGGAATTTACGAATAGTTTTTTCTTGGCTGATTCCATCCGAAATTAGCCGTATCACATAGGTTCCAGCAGAAAAAGGGGAAATGTCAAAGTCCATCTTTCTGCTGGAATTTTTTATTTGCTTTGAGTCTAGTAATTGTCCTTTCAGATCAACCAGTTGCAGGATGGCATCATCTGTCTCATAGGCGATTTCAATTGAAAATAGTCCCTTCGTAGGATTGGGGTAAACGGTGAATTCGTAGGTGGGTGGTGCGTCCACATAATAGACATTCGAATAGGGAGAGTAACAAGATAGATTTTTGTGCCGCCATTTAGCGCGGGCATAAAACTCCCTTCCTTTGTTTAGTTTTTGAAAATAGCTAGAATCGGTCGATCGGGTTTGATCAATTAACCATTCCGGAATTCCCTCCGATTGAACGCGTACGAAATAAGCTCCTGTTTTTTCAAGTGTGGGAGTAGGTGGATTAGATTTTCGTTCGAGTAGGATTTTTTCAGCTCGGTAAAAGCAGCCATTGTCTTCCATTACCCCTACATATTCACCTGCAGGTAAAATCCCTTTCATCGTTTTATCAGTAGAAAAGAGATGGCCATTTAATTCCCATCCTATAAAGCGAACGCTAGAGTCTATGCTTAGGGTCAGAAATGCGCTGTCAGCGGCACAAATAGGATCAGTGAAGGATTTGCGCAGAGAAGAACTCGGTTGCTTTAATTGGGGCAAGTTCAGGCTAATAGTGTCCGTCTCTCCATCGTTGCAGATAAATCGATAAAGGCCTCCGGTTATTATGAATTCCGCGGAGGTTGATTCGTAACGTTTGGTCGAGCCTATGGCTGAGGTTTTAAGAGGGCAACCTTGAATTTTAATGAAGTAAGTATGGTTTGAACAGTTGGTTGTTTTTAAGGCAAGTAGGTGATGAATGATAGGTCCATTCCGGGTGTAATGAACAAGGGTGGTATCTTTCGCGCTACAACCGAGGGAATCGATGACAGTCCTGATCAATAGTCCAGGAGAGGTAAAAGGCCCTAGTGGGCTGTTCGCGGTGGAGAAATAGCTTACGCGAATAGGAAGGCTAGCCTGTGTAATACTTGTTTCAGGTATAGGGATTGTCCGATCTCCAGTTAAGCTTAATGCCTCGAGTGGCTCTAGCTGTAGTTGGGGTTTTATGCGAATGGGTACTAGTGTTCTGCTACTTTCGCAATCGTTTATTTTTACGCTTACAAATCGAGTAAGTAGAGAATCGTTCGCGCCACTTGCGGTTATAGCTTTCATAGCTAAGGTAGAGGCGGTGCTTAGATTTGATTTTGCTAAAGCAGTTTCGTACCAAATATTGTTAACTCCTCCGCTGGCTTGCAAGGAAAAAGGGACTCCTGAACAGAAATAGGAAGGGGACGTATTTTCAGGTGCTTTGGGTATGGAAATGGGCGCTATTTTTACTCCCAAGGACAAGGGACCTTCACATCCGGACTTAACGCAGGTAGCTCGAAAAATACTGCTAAGGGAAAAGGGGAGACCTAGGCAGGCTTTGACTAGTTTTACGGCATGGACGGGTGCAGCAGGGAGTGAGGTGACACTCAATGTTACCTCGTTTGAAGCTAGCACACAGGATCCGAAAGGTAGTGTTGAAAAACGGGAGAAGGCCTTCAATTTAGCGCCTTGCAAGGAGGGAGTTGCTAGGACCGAATCGACAGGTAATCCATTTATTGTCCAGGAATAAGCAGAGGAAAGGGGAACATTGGTATTCTCGCAAAACGTCACAGCAGAAATGATGGGCGCTTTTCGCAATATGATCAGGACAGAATCAGAATAATTAACACATTTCCCTACGGATATTTTCAATCGATAATAACTTCCAGAAGGATGGGTTGCTCCGCCAGATAGAAAGGCTAAGCGCGAAGAACGCGCACCCGTGATGGAAGTGAATTTAGAGTCGGATGGTCGACGTTTTTCCCATTGATAGCTGCCGCCAGAACTAGTGCAAATGAGTCGAATGGAATCGCCTTCGCAGGTTATTTGGGCGAGGGGTTGCGTATTAATGGTCGCACATTGCGCGAGGGAGGCAAAAGAGAAAAAAAGCAATACCAGCGTTTTCATATCCCGAAATAGAGGAGAAAAATGCCGGCCTGCAAACGCGGAAAATCAATTAACAAGAACCTGATAAATAAAAAACGCAAACCACTCACCCGGAGCAGTTTGCGTTTTTATCAAGGTATTGATATCCTTAGATGTCGCAGATTTTTACCGCTTGTTCTAAAGAAGCCATTTTGTCTTTGCGAGCAGGAATAAACTCTTGACCAATGAAGCCTTTGTATCCGGTATCGTAGATCGCGCGGATGATGGCTGCATAGTTCAATTCTTGCGTCTCATCGATTTCGTTACGACCAGGAACACCACCTGTGTGGTAGTGAGAGATGTATTGGTGGTATTTTTTGATGGTGGCAATTACGTCCCCTTCCATGATTTGCATGTGGTAGATATCGTAAAGCAATTTGAATTTATCGGAACCTACCATCTCACAAAGTGCCGCACCCCATTCTGTTGTGTCAGCCTGGTAATCTTTGTGATTTACTTTGGAATTTAATAACTCCATGGAGATCGTTACATCGTAACGTTCAGCCGTTTTCATGATGCGTTGTAGTCCTTTTTTGCAATTAATGAGGCCATCTTCATCGCTCATTCCGTCTCGGTTTCCAGAGAAAGTGATGATATTTTTTACGCCTGCTTTGGCTGCTTTTGGAATAATATCTTCGTAAAAGCCGACTAAGGCATCGTGGTTTTTTGTGCGGTTAAAGAAGTTCGGAATGTTCATTCCATCTGGATATTTCCCCCAACCGATGGCCGCAGTCATATCGTGTTTCTTCAAAATTTCCCACTCATCGGGGCCCGTTAATTCGATCGATTGTAAGCCGATTTTTTTGGCATTCATCACTAATTCCTCAAAAGGAATATCTTGGTAGCACCAGCGACAAGCCGAGTGATGCACTTTTCCTTTTAGGTCAAGTCCTGCTTGTTTGTCGGCCTCTTCGAAACGGTGGCCCATCATGCCCAGGCCAGCGAATCCTGCAGAGCTCTTTAGGATGTCTCTACGGCTGAATTTGTTTTCCATAGTGTATAAATTAATAGGTTTATTTTAACAGGGTAGTCACGAATTTATCACTGAGTTCGAATAGTAAACCGGGATAAATGCCTAGCAATATACTGATAATTCCAAGACCAAAAAGACTAACTAGTTCTAAATTAGTCAAATCGGGCAAAGACCAGTCGGTGTTTTTTAAGAAGAGTTTTCTCAAATAGATTTTTTGGAAAGTCCATAACAAATATCCAGCGCCTAATACTAGTCCCAAAGCTCCGAAAATCGCCATCCCCGGATGTACAAATGGACTCGTGAAGGCACCCATTAAGCTGAAGAATTCGCCGATAAATCCAGAGAATCCAGGCATACCTAAGGAAGCAAAAATGGCGATGCCAGAGATGACCGTAAATCGAGGCATCAAGGTCACTAAGCCAGAATAGGAATCAATTTCGCGGTTTCCGGTGCGGGAGTATAAGACGCCTACCATCAAGAATAATAAGGCGGATAAGACCCCGTGGGAGATGGTTTGGAAGATAGCTCCCTGCCAGCCTTCTGCTGTGAATGCGGCGATCCCGAGGAGTACGAAGCCCATGTGGGAAACGGAAGAATATGCGACTAATTTCTTTAAATCTGTCATCGCTAGGGCATTATAGGCACCATAAACGATGGATAAGGCTCCTAGTCCGGCAAGGATATTGGCTGATGCGATTGCTTCTGATTGGAAGAACGGAATCGTGATGCGTAACCAACCATAGGCGCCTATTTTCAATAATACACCGGCTAATAAAACGGAGATGGGTGTAGGTGCTTCCACGTGTGCATCTGGTAGCCAGGTGTGCAAGGGAACCATCGGTAATTTGATGGCGAATCCGATGAATAAAAGCCAAAATCCCCATTCCCGGGCGCTCATTCCAGCTAGCAACCAGCCGGAGCTAGGGTGAAGGATGCTCGTGATTTGGACATTATTTAGATCCGCTAAAGCCTGCATATCGAAACTATGCACCATCGAAGCGGTGGCAATTTCCTGAGATAATAACATGCCCTGAACGGCGTGCAATGCGTCCACATTAAATCCTTGTTCCGGACGAATCAAGCCGTTTAATAAGGCTGTTTCATATGGATCTACATAGGCTAAACCCATGCCTAGCATCACTACGAGGATGAATAGGGATCCTACGAGGGTATAAATGAAGAACTTCAAAGAAGCGTAATTGCGTCGTGGTCCACCCCAAATTCCGATTAAAAAATACATCGGAAGCAACATGAATTCGAAGAAGACGTAGAAAAGGAATAGGTCTTTTGCTAGAAAACAGCCGATAATCGAGGCGTTTAAGAGCAATACTAAGGCATAATAGGTGCTTAGTTTTTCTTTGATTTCCGTAGAGTTCCAAAGAGCAACCCAAGTAATCAAACCCGTTAAAAGTATCAAAGAAATGCTTAATCCATCGACTCCGAGGGTGTATTTGGACATAAATTGCCCCATTGAACCCAATGAAATCGAGAACCAATTGTGCGATTCATTAAATTGAAATAAACCCGATTGCTTGTCGAAAGCAGCATAAATGTAGCCTAAAAGTCCTAATTGAATCGTCGAAAGACCGATAGCAATCGTTCTTGCCTGCTCCTTTAATTGACCTAATCCGAGGATAAGGGCACCTATGAGTGGCAATCCAATTAAGAGGGATAAAAGGGGTAAATTCGTCATTTAGTAAATACAGCGTAAAGTAAAAATAGGGCAAATGTCACAATAATCATCAGCGTAAAGTAAAAATAGGGCAAATGTCACAATAATCATAGCCCAGTAACTTTGGACTTTAGCTGATTGCCAGCGACTTAAAATTTTTCCAGTAGCCAGACTGAGGCTTGAGCTTCCGCCTACTAAAATCCCATCCACTAGATGTCGATCACACCAAGCAATTAGGTGTGCGAGAATGACTTGTAAAGAGGCAATCCCATTGACTAGTCGATCAAGGATTTGGGTTTCGAAAACTTGGGCAGACCTACTTTTCCAGCGTATTAGGCTGAATAAGCTAGGCCAAAAACGCGGTAGGAACTGGTAATTT
>JBEBBJ010000009.1:0-20112 GCA_041158445.1 Bacteroidota bacterium | reverse complement strand
AGCCGCAAAATTACGTTAATTCTTGTTAATCATTCGCCGTTTATCAAATTATTCAAGCCGTATCCAACGATTCGTTTATTTTTGCTTTATGAAAGTAGTCTTACTCCTTCTTGTCACTTGTTTTAGTCTTCAGGCTCAAACTCTTTCCGGTACCATTCGCTCGAATAAAGGCGAATTAATGCCTTTTGCAACGATTTGGATCAATGATCTGAATAAAGGTTCGTTAGCTAATGAAGAAGGAAAGTATGCGATTAATTTGCCTAAAGGTGAGCACGAAGTCGTCTTTCGATTTTTAGGTCACACGCCTAAATCGCATAAAATTTCTATGACGGGAGATCAATCTTTAGATGTCGTTTTGTCTGAAGAGGCAGTAACTCTACAGGATGTAAATGTGGGAGGTTTAAAAGAAGATCCGGCGATCGGTATGATGCGTCGAATGATTTCAATGGCTCCGTTTCATTTAAAAGAAATTGATCGGTATTCTGCCAAAGGCTATGTCAAAGGCGCAGGTAAAATCACTTCTATTTCTAAGGTCATGAATGCGCTGGTGGGAAAGAAAATGGAGAAAGAGGCCGGAATAAAGGTGGGTTCTACCTATGTTTTGGAAGGGATTAATCAGATTACGTATTCTCGACCTAATAAAATTGAAGAAAAAGTACTTTCGAATCGCAATAACTTACCGGCAGTACTTCGAAATTCAGGAGCACCTAATTTGCGCATTACGCAAACGAATTTTTACCAGCCTAAAGTCTGGGGCGGTCTAATTAGTCCCTTATCCCCTTCCGCTTTCTCTTTCTATAAGTTTGCCTATTTAGGTAGTTTTCAGTTGAATGGTCAAACCGTTTCTAAGATTCAGGTTAAGCCGAAAACAACCGCAGATGATTTATTTGAGGGAACCTTATCTATCGTAGAGGACACCTGGAGTATTTATTCCTTTAGTTTAGCTTTCCGAAACTCACAAGGCTATTATACTTTTCAGCAACAGAATGCCTTATTTCAGGGTGTTTGGATGCCTATTAATTATGATGTGAATGTGAATTTTGATGCGATGGGCTTTGGTGCGACGTTTCGCTACATTACGCAGGTAAAAGAATATGCGATTAAAGTTAATCCAGCTTTTGTCGTAAAGCCTACCATTATTGAGGAGCGCTTACATAAAGATTGGGCGAAAGAAATTAATAAGGAAAAAATAGCCACGCCTAAATTAGCCCTCGGGAAAGAATTGACACGTAAAAAGCTTCGTCAAGTATTGAAGCAGGTGGAGAAAGAGGAGAAAAAAGAACAGAAAGAAGAGTTTAGCTCGGATTATTCGATAACGGTTGATTCGAGTGCGGGGTTAAAGAAGGAGTCTTTTTGGGAGGCAGAACGTCAGGTTCCTTTGACAGAGGCCGAGGTGAAAGGCTACCAGGAGGCAGATAGTTTGTATGTGCAAGATGAGAAGAAACGACTCAAGGATTCGGTCAATGCTTTACCTCGTTTCCGTTATAACGATATATATAATGCAAGAACCTATACCTATGGCCAGAAAGGATTAGGTGCTAGATTAAGCCTCAGTGGATTTCAATCCGGTTATAATGCCGTGGATGGTTATCAATTGAGTCGCCGAGTTGATTATCGATACATGTATAAATTAGCTGATTATTTTGGGACAGGAGTAGATATACGTTATGCATTTTCTCGGAAGGCTTGGAATGGTATGGCCTATATCGAGCGTAATTGGGATGAGAATCGCCAGTTTTTGCAGTTTGCTGGGGGATCTACGGTCGAACAGATTAATTCAACAGAACCTATCTCAGCAACAGTTAATCTATTTTATGCGCTGTTTCTATCTCAGAATTACCTGAAACTTTACCAAAAGGATTTTATAAAAGCGAACTATGCCGTTCAATTGAATTCTAAATGGAATGTGAATTCTACTTTAGAATACCGTTCTCGATCTTCTTTGGAAAATCACGAAGAGAATGGGTTCTTTTATAAAGAAAGACGTTTTGAGGCAAATGGAAATCCTTTTACGACGAGTCAGCAGGTTTTTGGATCCATTTTAGTGCGCTACCAGCCCTTCGCAACATGGAGACGCTATAATGGAGCGAGACGTCTATCTAATGAGTCAGGTCCAACCTTACAAGGGATGTATGAACAGGCGTTTGGTGATAATGACTATTGTAAGATATCCTTTCAGGTGTTCCAAACTATACCTTTAGCAAATTGGGGATCAATCAATTACCGCATTTCAGGTGCTCACTTTATCAATAAGCCTAGCTTAATTTTGGATTATCAACACTTTAGGGGAAATGAAATCAATGTTAGCTCAGGAGACAATCGTTTTTTAGCGCTTCCGTATTATGCTCTTTCAAATCCAGGAGGGCATTTCAAGGCATTTCTTCAATGGGAACCTCGCAAGTTTGTGTTGACACAAAATGCGTTTTTATCCATGTATGGTTTGAACGAAAAAGTAGGCTATGCTTATTTACAAACTTCAGTTAATTCTCAAGTAGTTAATTACCAGGAACTTAGTTATGGTATAACGGGAATTGGTAAAATTTTAGGAGTAGATTTCGTCTATCCGATGGGTTCTGTCGTTCCAGAAAAATGGAAAATTCTAGTCAGATTGCCTTTCTAATTGTTTATTTGCACTCATTTACCTAAATTGTGCTAAATTTTTTTGGAATAATCTAAATCAACCTTTATGAATCAAATTGTTTACCTAGTTCCTGCTTTTGGTTTAGTAGGATTGCTGTACACAGCATGGAAGTTTAATTGGGTGTCTAAACAAGATGCCGGAAATGAAAAAATGCAGGAGTTGGCTGGTTATATCGCAGATGGTGCGATTGCCTTCTTAAAAGCAGAGTGGAAAATTTTAACTTATTTCGCTATCCCAACTGCTATTTTATTAGCTTGGTTAGGTTCTCAAGAGGGAACACCGGAAAATCCGATTCACTCCTCCCCTTTAATTGCTGTAGCATTCTTAATCGGAGCAGTTTTCTCTGCAACGGCTGGTTATATTGGTATGATCATCGCTACAAAGGCAAACGTTCGTACGGCAGAAGCAGCAAGAACTTCTTTAGCTAAGGCTTTATCTGTTTCTTTCACAGGAGGATCCGTGATGGGTATGGGTGTAGCTGGTTTAGCTATTTTAGGTCTTGGTGGTTTATTTATTGCCTTCTACCAAATCTTCGCACAAGGTCAAGCCTTAACATCTGTAGAGATGAAAACGGCAATCGAAGTATTAGCTGGTTTCTCTTTAGGAGCTGAGTCTATCGCTTTGTTTGCGCGTGTGGGTGGTGGTATTTATACCAAAGCTGCTGACGTAGGTGCTGACTTAGTAGGTAAAGTAGAAGCAGGTATCCCAGAAGATGATGTGCGTAATCCAGCAACTATCGCGGATAACGTAGGTGATAACGTGGGTGATGTGGCAGGTATGGGAGCTGACTTATTCGGTTCTTACGTAGCTACAATTCTAGCGACGATGGTTTTAGGACAAGAAATCTCGGTTACAGATAATTACGGTGGCTTCTCTCCTGTATTATTACCGATGTTAATTGCAGGCGTAGGTTTAATTGCTTCTTTAGTTAGTACGTTCTTTGTACGTATCTCTAGCGAAACGGCATCTGTTCAAAATGCGTTAAACGTAGGTAACTATACTTCAATCGCGATTACGTTTGTGACGTCTTATTTCTTAGTGAAGAATATTTTACCAGAATACTTAACGCTTCGTGGTACTACTTTCACATCAATGGATGTATTCTATGCGATCATCGTTGGTCTTGTAGTAGGCGCTTTAATGTCAATCATTACCGAGTATTACACAGCGATGGGTAAGCGTCCAGTTGATTCAATCGTACAAAAATCAGGTACAGGTCACGCGACAAACATCATTGGTGGTTTAGCGGTAGGTATGGAATCAACGGTTTTACCTATTCTTGTTTTAGCGGCAGGTATTATCGGTTCTTATCACTTTGCTGGTATTTATGGTGTTTCTATCGCTGCAGCAGGTATGATGGCAACTACAGCAATGCAATTAGCGATCGATGCATTCGGTCCTATCGCAGATAACGCTGGTGGTATTGCAGAGATGTCTCAACTCCCAGGTGAGGTTCGTGAGCGTACTGATAATTTAGATGCGGTAGGTAATACAACAGCTGCTACAGGTAAAGGTTTTGCGATTGCTTCTGCAGCCTTGACTTCCTTAGCTTTGTTTGCTGCTTTCGTAGGTATTGCAGGCATTAGCCACATTGATATTTACAAGGCAGATGTTTTAGCTGGTTTATTCGTAGGTGGTATGATTCCATTTATCTTCTCGGCTTTATGTATCTCTGCGGTAGGTAAAGCGGCCATGGAAATGGTGAACGAGGTTCGTCGTCAATTCCGTGAGATTCCAGGAATTATGGAATACAAAGCGAAGCCAGAGTACGAGAAATGCGTAGCTATTTCTACAGAAGCTTCTATTCGTCAAATGATCCTTCCAGGTGCGATTGCTTTAATCGTTCCAGTTATCGTAGGTTTCACGATGGGACCTGAGGTTTTAGGTGGTGTTTTAGCGGGTGTAACCGTTTCAGGTGTTTTGATGGGTATTTTCCAATCAAATGCAGGTGGAGCTTGGGATAACGCTAAGAAATCATTTGAGAAAGGTGTTTTAATCGATGGCCAAACCTACAAGAAAGGTTCTGAGCCTCACAAGGCTGCCGTTACAGGTGATACGGTAGGTGATCCATTCAAAGACACGTCTGGTCCTTCTATGAACATCTTAATTAAATTAATGTCGATCGTATCGTTAGTTATTGCTCCTTACATTCACGTAGGTGACAATGATCATGCAGCGAAGATCGAAAAAGCTCCTATCGTTAAGGCGATTGTAGCAAAGAAATAGTCCTTACACATTAGGCATGAAAAAAGCCCCGCATTTGCGGGGCTTTTCTTTTATCTATCAATCTGTGAAATCCGTTCGAGAAATTAAGCGTTAATTTTTCCTCTTAATGCTCTTGGGATATCGATTGTTGCTACTGGGTTAGACATTGGATTTAAGATCTCACATCCTTCCACAGCTAATTTGTTTACTTTCACTGTTTGACCTAAGTCTAAACCAGAAATGTCAACTGTTACGAAATCTGGAATGTTTTCTGCTTGACCACGTAAAGTTACCTTACGTAATTTTTGCACCATTTTACCCCCTTTGATAACACCTGGAGAATTTCCAGTTACTTTAATTGGCACAGCAATCTTGATTGCTTTACCTTTTTGAATTTCTAAGAAGTCTACGTGGTAGATCATCTCGTTTACTGGGTGGAACTGTGCATCTTGTAAGATCGCACGGTATTTCGTACCCTCAATGTTTAATTCAACTTCATACACATCCGATGAATATAATAACTCACGGAAAAGGATCATTGGAACAGCAAAGTGAACTTGCTCAGAACCACCATACAATACACATGGTGCCATCGCTTCGTTACGTAAATCATTTGCGCTCTTCGTACCGAGATTCGCTCTTTTAAACCCTACAATCTCTAATTTTTTCATCTTGTTTTTGTTAATGCTTCTAGTCTTTCGCAACAAGGCTATCCCCTAGAAACGGTTGAAATTAATATTTAATAAATAATGAACTGATAGATTCGTGATCACGGATACGACCAATCGCTTTTGCAAATAGCTCAGCCACTGAAAGTACCTTAATTTTGTCACAAGCTTGTTTTTGTGGAATCGTATCCGTCACTAATAATTCTGTCAACACAGAATTAGAAATGTTTTCATACGCTTTACCTGATAAAACGGGGTGGGTGACAACCGCCCTTACTGAATTTGCTCCTTTGTCCATGATTAACTGAGCGGCTTTGCACAAAGTACCACCGGTATCAATTAAGTCATCGACTAAGATTACATCTGCTCCTTTTACGTCACCAATTAATTGCATTGAAGCAATCTCATTCGCGCGTTTACGGTGCTTATCGCAAATAACCATCTCCGCATTGAAGAATTTAGCCATGTTGCGGGTACGAACAACCCCTCCCACATCCGGAGATGCGAAAAGAATGTTCTCTAAATTTAAAGACTTTAAATAAGGCACAAAGATGGCATTTCCTTCCAAGTGATCTACTGGGAAGTCCATGAATCCTTGAATTTGGCCAGCATGTAAGTCAATCGTCATTAAACGATCAGCTCCCGCTGCAGTCAATAAATTACCAATTAATTTAGCGCCAATACCCACACGTGGGCGATCCTTACGATCTTGACGAGAATAACCAAAATACGGAATCACAGCCGTTACGTAGTGAGCAGATGCACGTCTAGCGGCATCGATCATTAACAATAACTCCATTAAATTATCCGCAGATGGGAAAGTTGACTGAATGATAAAAACATCGCAACCACGCACAGATTCATCAAAACTAGGTGACATTTCACCGTCTGAGAACTTCAAAGTAGTTACAGCTCCTAAATCTTTACCATAATACTTAGCAATATCCTTCGCTAAATAATTAGATGCAGAACCAGAAAATATTTTAACCGCGTTAATCGCTGCCATGGGTTTGTTAGGGCTTTATTTTTTTAACAAGGGGCAAAATTAAGCAATTTCGCCCCTATTTCAAATTATTTTACGGAAGCGCGGATGATGTTTAAGGCACCACCTGCTTTGAACCATTCGATTTGTTGTTCATTGTAGGTATGATTCACAGCAAAACTTTCTGTGCTACCGTCTGCATGAACTAATTCAATCGTTAATGATTTCTCTGGAGCAAAGCTTCCTAAACCAACGATATTGATTGAATCATCCTCTTGGATTTTGTCATAATCAGCTTCGTTAGCAAAAGTTAAGGCTAACATACCTTGCTTCTTCAAGTTGGTTTCGTGGATACGAGCGAATGACTTCACTAATACCGCGCGAACGCCTAAGTGACGAGGCTCCATGGCTGCGTGCTCACGAGATGAACCTTCACCATAGTTGGTATCTCCTACTACGATCGTTCCGATACCTGCTGCTTTGTAAGCACGCTGTGTAGCTGGAACTGGACCATATTCGCCTGTTAATGCGTTCTTCACGTTATCTGTCTTCTCGTTGAAGAAGTTTACCGCTCCGATTAACATGTTATTAGAGATGTTATCTAAGTGACCACGGAATTTCAACCAAGGACCAGCCATTGAGATGTGATCCGTTGTACATTTTCCTTTGGCCTTAATTAACAATTTCAAACCTTTCAAATCAGAACCTTCCCAAGCTGCGAATGGATCTAATAATTGTAAACGATCCGATGTAGGAGAAACTTTAACCTGAACACCTGAACCATCGGCAGCAGGAGCTTGGTAACCAGCATCTTCAGCAGCGAAACCTAATTTAGGTAACTCATCACCAGTAGGTGCATCTAATTTTACTTGCTCTCCTTTTTCGTTTGTTAACGTATCTGTTAATGGATTGAAGGTTAAATCACCCGCAATCGCTAAAGCCGTAACCATTTCAGGTGAAGCTACGAAAGCAAAAGTGTTCGGGTTTCCATCCGCGCGCTTCGCAAAGTTTCTGTTGAATGAGTGAACAATCGTGTTCTTCTCTCCTTTTTCAGCACCTGGACGAGCCCATTGACCGATACAAGGCCCACAAGCATTCGAGAATACCGTAGCTCCAATCGAATCAAACGTAGCGATAAATCCATCACGCTCGATTGTATAACGTACTAATTCAGAACCTGGTGTAATCGTGAATTGTGCTTTTGTTTTCAAACCTTTCGCCGCTACTTGCTTCGCTAATGAAGCTGCACGTGCGATATCTTCATAAGAAGAGTTCGTACAAGAACCAATTAAACCAACTTCTACTTTCGTAGGCCAGCCATTCTTCTCCGCTAATTCCTTCATTTTAGAGATAGGAGTCGCTAAATCTGGTGTGAATGGACCATTTAAGTGTGGTTCTAATGTATCTAAATCGATTTCGATTACTTGATCAAAATATTTTTCTGGATTCGCATAAACTTCTGGATCCGCTGTTAAGTGTTCTCTCACTCCGTTGGCTAAAGCAGCTACGTCAGCACGACCTGTAGACTCTAAATAACGAGCCATTGAATCATCATATCCAAAAGTAGAGGTAGTTGCACCGATTTCGGCACCCATATTACAAATCGTACCTTTACCTGTACAAGACATCGAAGTAGCACCTTCACCAAAATATTCAACAACGGCACCTGTTCCACCTTTTACAGTTAAGATACCTGCTACTTTCAAGATTACATCTTTAGGAGATGTCCAACCATTTAATTTACCTGTTAATTTAACACCAATCAACTTAGGGAATTTCAATTCCCAAGCTAGGCCTGCCATTACATCGCAAGCATCTGCTCCACCTACACCGATTGCGATCATCCCTAAACCACCCGCGTTAACCGTGTGTGAGTCAGTTCCGATCATCATTCCGCCAGGGAAAGCATAGTTTTCTAAAACTACTTGGTGAATGATACCTGCACCTGGTTTCCAGAAACCAATACCATATTTGTCTGAAACTGACGATAAGAAGTCATAAACCTCTTTATTTTTATCCACTGCTACTTGTAAATCCGTAGTAGAGGCTACTTTTGCTTCAATTAAGTGATCACAATGCACGGTAGATGGAACAGCCACTTGTGGACGTCCTGCTTGCATGAATTGTAATAAGGCCATTTGAGCTGTTGCATCTTGCATCGCCACACGGTCTGGTGCAAAATCTACATAAGAAGCTCCTCTAGCATACGCAGATGAGGCTGTTCCTTCCCATAAATGGCTGTAAAGAATTTTTTCAGTTAACGTAAGCGGTTTACCTGTTAACGCACGAGCCGCAGCAATGCGAGCCGGCATGCGATCATAAACAGCTTTAATCATTTCAATGTCAAAGGCCATGGTAAAAATGTTTGGTAAAAAATGTTCACAAAATTAATAGATTAGCTTCAATTTTGCCACTATTTTATGATAACATTTCCTTTGTTACCGTTTTATTAAGAACTTTGCTTGATTGCTTAACTTAACCTATTTTAAATAGGATTATTTATACATTTTAATCACCCGTTCGCTTGAAGCATTGGAGAGTATTCTTCCTGATTTGTTCCCTTTTTCATTTTCTCCCAAATGAAATTCAAGCACAATCTCCCTCATCTATCCTTGATAAAGCTATTCAGCTGGCAGAGGAACATGGACAAGCCATCGGATCTTTCAAGATTCGGGTAAAGGTGCAGGAGAAGGCTAGATTTACGAAGGTGATTGGGATTGGAAAGAAGCGATTAGCCTTTAAAGAAGGAATACAAGAAGGGCAATGGTATGGTAATCAGACCGTTTCAGAGGTTCAGGTGGGTCATTTAAATCAATTGATTCACGGCATTGAATCTGTTCAAACCTTTCATAAAAAGTATTCGAAGCCTACCCTATTTCTTTGGCCAGACCTGTACCAGGATTATGTAGGAACCTCTTGTGTTTCCCCTTTGAATTATCATGCTAAGTCTTATTATCAATATAATTTCAAGGGAGATACACTTGTTGATGGAAAATGGTGCGTTCAATTCCAAGTAGAACCTAAAATACGACGAGACCGCCTTTTTAAGGGAAGGCTAACGCTAGATGGCGAAGGCTGGATCGTTCGCTTTGAGGGTGCGGTTTTTGCTGACGCGATTGATTATCAACTAGATTTACTTAATCAAACTTTTCAAGGTAAATGGATTCCTAAAAGTGGTCATATTCATATGATGGCAGGTTTATTAGGTAGTCAAGGTGAATATGTATGGGATCAAGAGACCTTAGGGAAGCCGGAGGAATGGAAAATAGATCCTCGTTTGTTTGTCGAGCCTACAAATGTAAAAGAGACTCTCAACATCTCTGCTGTAGCTTTCGATGAGACATTTGCGAATCAATTTTTAACTAATCTGCACGGATCATTATTGAGAAAGTGGAAGCAGAGACCGACGTCTAATCTTGTGATGATTGATTCGGTGTACTACAAAGGCAAACAAGAAGCGGTGGTTATGGATTCCTCGTTTTTTACTGAGGTACCAGGAATGAAACCGAAAGAGGTAGTTATCGACAGTTTTAGGGTTACTCCTTTTAATCCTTCTCAATTAATTCTGAGTAAATCCTTTTTCTTCGGGGAGTTTAAACGCGATTATTACCCTTTTGAGATCTATTATAAATCACCTGTTTTTGATTCCAATTTCAATACAGTAGAAGGTTTTGTGGCGAATACGGCATTGGTTTTCAGAAAACGTTGGGCAAGGTACCATATGTTAGAGGCGGAGGTTTTAGGTCGCAGAGCTTTTGGGATAAATCGAAATTCAGGTTTCGTTAAATTGCGTTATCGAGGAGAATCCTTTGATTTAGGGATAAGTACGGGGGATTATGTAGCTCAGTATAATTCAGAAAATACCATTTCCCCCGAGATGAATTCTTTATCTACTTTGTTGTTAAAGAACAATCAAATGAAGATTTATCGTTCTCAATTCACCACATTGAATTTCACCAAACGATTTTCTGCTCGCTTTTTCCTTAAATCTTTAGTAGAGTATTCTGAACGAAGTCAAATGGATAATACGACGAATTATTATTGGATTAACTTCTTAAATCGGGAGTTTCAGCCTAATAATCCGATCAATGCAGAGTACAAACAAGCTGGTTTTATTACGCATCAATCCTTTATTACGCAGTTGCAACTAGGTTTCAGGCCTTTTTTAACCCAAAGTTACCGGGCAAATACACGGCTGTCAGAGTGGGGATCCTCCCCTTTAATCTTAGCGAAGTACCGAGCGGGCTGGAAAGATGTAGGTGGATCTACGACGGATTTTAATCAAATTGAACTCTCTTATTTGCACAATATTGAATTGAATCCTTGGATTAAAATGGGTTTACTGATTAATGCGGGTACTTTTATTGGTAATAAACCAAGCTACTTCATTGATTATAAACACTATAACGGAACATTGAATCTAATTCAAGCGGGCGAAATGCTTGCGTCCCATCGACTAATCGGTTATTATCAGAATTTTACGAATGGGTCTAACCAACGATTAAATGTAAATCATTATGCGAATTCAACAGCCGGAACCTATGTTGAGGCTTTGAGCTTTTTTCAATTCTCTAATTTGTGGTTGAAGCCTTTACTAGGTATGAAAAAACTCTATGTGAAGGAAGTATTGATCGCGAATGCAAATTATGTGCAGAATCAGAATCTGATGTATAATGAACTAGGATATGGCTTAGATGGAGTGTTCAAAATTTTCCGCTTAGAAGCCATTGCTAATTTTATTAATGGACAATTTAGTTACATTGGTTTTAGGGTAAATATTAATTCCCGAATTCGGATCGGAAATATCCCAGATTAATTTTTTTTTATCTTTTCGATCATTTTTGCCTCTTTGTTAAAAATAGAGCCCTTATATTTGAGGTCATTTTAAGAATTTCATTTTTTAACCAGCATAATGGCAAAAAATTTAGTCATCGTCGAGTCTCCAGCGAAAGCGAAGACCATAGAAGGGTATTTGGGAAAGGATTTCGTGGTGAAGTCTTCTTTTGGTCACGTACGAGATTTGCCTCTTAAAGGGGATAAAGCGATTGATGTGAATAATGACTTCGCTCCTACTTATGTAGTTTCAGCGGATAAGACCAAAGTTATTTCTGAGTTAAAAAGTTTAGCGAAATCATCTGAGGAAGTTTGGTTAGCAACGGACGACGACCGCGAGGGAGAAGCGATTTCATGGCACTTAAAAGAGGCTTTGGGATTAAAGGATAACGCAAAACGGATTGTTTTTCGTGAAATTACGAAACCAGCTATTTTACAGGCCATTACTCAGCCGCGTACCATCGATATGGATTTAGTGAATGCACAGCAGGCACGCCGTATTATGGACCGTTTGATTGGTTTTGAATTGTCACCTGTGCTATGGTCTAAAGTACAGAAAGGCTTATCAGCTGGTCGTGTTCAATCAGTTGCTGTCCGTTTAATTGTAGAACGTGAGCGGGAAATTGAGAATCACGAATCGATTGCTACGTTTAAGGTCGTAGCTCATTTTGATCTTCCAGGTAAGAAAGTGTTAAAGGCAGAATTATCGAAGGCTTTTGCCAAAGAGAATGACGCTTTAGACTTCCTTAAAAAATGCGTAGGTGCTGCATTTAGTATCAAGAGTTTAGAGACGAAGCCAGCGAAAAAGTCCCCTGCTCCTCCATTTACGACGTCTACTTTACAACAAGAGGCTTCTCGTAAATTAGGTTTTGCCGTGGCGACAACCATGTCAGTAGCTCAAAAACTATATGAATCAGGACGCATTACTTATATGCGTACCGATTCGACGATGTTGTCACAAGAAGCGAGAGATAAAGCGAAGGCGGAAATCGAATCAGCATATGGAGCGAAATTCCACCACAGCCGTCAGTTTAAAACCAAATCAGAAAGTGCTCAAGAGGCTCACGAAGCCATCCGTCCAACGGATTTTGCGAACCATAGTATTACAGGTGATGCGCGTGAGAAGCGTTTATATGAATTAATTTGGAAGCGGGCTATTGCGTCTCAAATGGCTGATGCCCTTATTGAACGCACAACTGCTTTAATCGATATTTCAACGACTCCAGAGTTATTATCAGCTCAAGGAGAAGTGATTGCCTTTGAAGGTTTTTTAAAGGCCTATTTAGAGGGAAGAGATGACGAGGACGAGGATGAGAACAAAGATATGTTACCTCCTTTGGCCATTGGTCAGGTACTTGCATTAGACGAAATGAAAGCGCAAGAGCGTTTCTCTCGTGCGGCTCCGCGTTATACGGAGGCGAGTTTAGTAAAAGCTTTGGAAGAAAAAGGAATCGGTCGTCCTTCGACCTATGCTCCGACCATTTCCACTATTATTAAGCGTGCTTATGTGGTAAAAGAAGATCGTCCAGGTAGAGAACGTGAGTTTCAAACATGGGTACTCTCGAATAATGAGATTTCAGGCACAAAAGCGACAGAAACGGTAGGTACAGAGAAAGCTAAGCTTTTCCCTACACACATCGGTACCTTAGTGACGGATTTCTTAGTAGAAAACTTTGAGAATGTGGTCGATTATACCTTTACCGCGGAGATGGAGGATGAATTTGATAACATCGCCAAAGGTAAATTAGAGTGGACGACCTTGATGAAGAACTTTTATAAGTCCTTTCATCAGACGATTGAGGATTCTAAATCAATTAACCGTAGCACCGTAGGAGGTGGTCGTGAATTAGGAGTAGATCCGAAGACAGGACGTTTGGTTTCTGTGCGTCTCGGTAAATTTGGTCCATTCGTACAGTTAGGGGAATCTTCGGAAGAAGAAAAACCTGTTTTTGCTAACTTGACTAAGACTCAGGCGGTTAGTACGTTGACTTTTGAAGAGGCTTTGGCCTTATTAGAACGCCCTAAATTACCGCGTGAATTAGGTATCCATAACGATATGCCGGTGATTATCGGTGCGGGTAAATTAGGCCCTTACATTAAATATGACGGCAAGTTTACTAGCCTTCCAGATACACATGACCCATTCACGATTGAGATGGATCAAGCAATAGCTGTGATTGCTCAAGCCTTGAAAGATGCCGAAGCAGGTGGTCTAGGTTATTTCGAAGATTCATTGATTGAGACGGGTAAAGGACGTTTTGGTCCTTATGTGAAGCACAATGGAAAGTATTATTCTCTGGCTAAAACAGATAATCTAGCGACGATTGATCAAGCCCGTGCTATCGAATTAATCGAGGCGAAGCGTAAAGTAGAAGCGAATAAATTTATTAAAGAATTCGCTGAAAATGAGTCAGTAAAAGTCGTTAACGGCATGTATGGTCCGTATATCCAAATTGGAAAACGGAATGTGAAGATTCCAAAAGGAACGGAACCAGCAGATTTAACATTAGAGGACTGCTTAGCTTTAGGCGATGCGGCTCCTGCCCCTAAGAAAGCACGTAAAAAATAAGTATATGAGTCAGATTATTGATGGCAAGATGGTGGCCGAAACGATGAAAATCGCCATCGGTGAAGAAGTAAAACAAATGATAGCTGCCGGACAAAAAGTTCCGCATTTAGTGGCTATTCTCGTAGGTAATAATGGTGCTTCAGAGACGTATGTGGCTAATAAAGTGAAGTCTTGTGAAGAATTAGGTTTTGCCTCTACCCTGTTGCGTTTTGACCCATCTATTTCTGAGGCTGATTTATTAGCTGAGGTTCAAAAGGTGAACGATAATCCTGATATGGATGGTTTAATCGTTCAATTGCCACTTCCTGCGCACATTAATCCGGACAAAGTGATGGAGACGATTCATCCTTCGAAAGATGTAGATGGTTTCCACCCGATCAACATTGGTCGTATGGCGAAAGGTTTACCGGCGTATATTTCAGCTACACCTCAAGGGGTATTGGATTTATTAGCCTACTATAAAATAGAAACTGCCGGAAAGCATTGTGTGGTCGTAGGTCGTTCCCAAATCGTGGGTTTACCGATGTCTATCTTAATGCAACGTAATCACCCGGTGGGTAATTGTACAGTTACATTAACTCACTCGAGAACGCCTAATTTAGAAGAGATTTGCGCTCAAGGAGATATTGTAGTGGCAGCTTTAGGTAAACCAGAGTTTATTAAAGCAGCGCACATTAAACCAGGTGCTGTCGTGATAGACGTGGGTTTAACACGTGTGGAAGACGCAACTAAGAAGTCTGGATTTGCCTTAAAAGGCGATGTGGACTTTGATGATGTGGCTCCTAAATGTTCTTATATCACACCAGTTCCTAAAGGCGTAGGTCCTATGACCATCGTTTCTTTAATGAAAAATACGCTCTTAGCTGCTAAGGGTGTAATTTATCCGAAAAATTAAGATTGATATAGATAGCGATAAAAGACTCCTAATGGGAGTTTTTTATCGTATTCATCGTTCAAATAGATTTCTCCCGATTCTGCCTTTTCTGGCACATTGAAGATCCCCTTCATTAAGTTTTCGACCACCAGCGTGGAGAATCCCAATGAATACACATTCGTTAATAAAATATGTTCTTTCGGATCTAGAATCTCTTTTACGGAACGTAACATATCGTCAATCTGCTCCTCTAAGACCCATTTTTCGCCTTCTGGACCACGTCCATAGGCTGGAGGATCCAATAGAATACCTTGGTAAAAATTGCCACGTCTAGCTTCGCGTTTCACAAACTTCAAAGCATCTTCTGCCATCCAACGGATATTGTCTAGTTTAGAAACTTCCATATTTTCTCTCGCCCAGGATAAAACGGGTTTCACAGAGTCCACGTGCGTCACATCTGCTCCTACTTGTTTGCAGGCTAAGCTGGCTCCGCCCGTGTAGGCGAATAGGTTCAGAATTTTGGGTTTGGGTGTTTTTAACAAGGGTATGTTTTTCGCCAAAAACTCCCAATTAGAGGCTTGCTCAGGGAAAATACCTACGTGCTTGAACGATGATAAGGATATTTTAAAGTTCAGATCTAAAGCTTCCGATTTATAAGGCATAAACCATTTATCAGGCACTCCTTTCTTTACTTCCCATACTCCACGCTCAGAACTACCTTTCTCTTTCTTAAAATAGGCGTTTGCTTTGGACGCCCAAAATTCCTCTGACAAGGTTTTCTGCCATACCGCTTGAGGTTCTGGACGACGCACAACGAATGCGCCAAACTGCTCGAGTTTTTCAAATCCACCAGAATCGATTAATTCATAATTTTTACCCCAGAATTCGGGTGTCTCAATGGCAATGGAAGCTAAATTTTTCAAATGCTAGGGGTTCAATGGAATTTTAGTCAGGAAATACACGGAGCGTCTTCCTTCCTCTGAATTATTAATGGTCTGATTTCCAGACGCTAAGAAATGGTTGCTAAACCAATAGTTTAAATCGGACTTTTCTTGACGGCGAATCCGATCTCCTTCATTGTCGGTGCTCAACTCTTGGACTTTCTCGTCTCCAGATTGGCCTTCCGCCGTGATGTACTTAGAAATGATGCTGTTGCCTCTTTGGTAGGATAAGGTTAATACATCGCCCTGAAGAGAGGTCTTCATCTTCTGGATTAATTTATCTTCTTTTATGTTATTTAAATCAATAGAGTGATCCCACACTAAATTTCCTTTTTCATCTAACTCCGCAATCACCGCATGCGTGTAAATCCAACCATCAAATTGCTGTGAATTACTAAAAGAATTAAATCCTCGATACCCCCAGGGGCTGTAGTAACTAGAGAATGGCGAGTATAGGCCATAATTTCCATAGCCCCAACGGTAGGGATTGTAGAGCATATTCCAAGGTGAATAAAGGCCCCCGGCTAACATACCCATGGTTCCCCCAAATGGAGTATTATTTATGTATTTGTAATCTGGATAAAAGGCTTCTGCGACTACGATATAATGATCTCCTTTCTTAATGATTTCATGCATTAACAATCGGTAGTCTAACCGAAGTTCCTCTCCTTTTTCTTCTTTGCTTTTAATCTTTTTCTCTTGCTTAGATTTCTGCTTTTCGCCTAAAAAATTAAAAAAATTATCGAATTGAGTGAAGCTATGGAATTTTGAATCCTGTAATTCACCATCTAAATAAGAGCTGAAATATATTCCTTGAGAGCTAGGCCCCTTAGATGATCCAATAGAGCCTTTATGCCCGTAGGTGCCTACAACTATTTGCAATGAATCGTTTAATTGGGTTGATTTAGCATTCATTTGAGCATATAGCTCCGTGGGGTTCATACTGATTTGCCCTAATTGATTTCCATCCTCATCAAATGATTTAAGTAGCAATTGGTAGTTTTTAGCCTTCTTTCCTACCGAATAAACGACGTTTATTTGTTGATGTACCGTATCTAAATCCATCGATTGTATTTCTGCTTGCCCATTCACCACGGCTGGCAGGATGCGGGTTCTTTTTTCGGCTAAATTCGTAAATAAAATGACGGGCGTGTTATTTATGACTCCCCCGATGAATAGTGATTGGTTAAGCGCTTTGAAATTCGAAATCTCCATTTTCTCCACCGAGAAGATTTGGAACTTTTCAATCTTTCCATCTTGTGGATTCACCCGAACAATGTAATAATTATTGCTTTTAAAGCGGCTAAATAAGAGGTGTAATCGACTGCCATCGTAGCAATGCGTCACATAATCTAAATTGCCTTCTACAGATCCTTGGTTCGACCAAACCTGTTCTAAATTCGTATTGAATTTTCGAAGTAGGAAATCTGTTTTACCCACATGGGTTAATACGATTACTCCCTTTTCGCCTAGTGGAATTGAAAAAGATTCTAATTGCCCTGTTTGTGGTATTTCAATTCGCTTCGTTTCTTGAGCGAAAGAACTTAGTGTACATAAGGCGAATAGAATGACTAGGCGTATCGATTTCATATTTATTCTGCTAGGCTTAAAATAATATCGAATTCTGCTTTTGCTACGGGTGTGACGGATAAACGGGATTGTTTGATTAGGGCTAAACTCGATAAACGATCGTCTGCTTTCATCGCTTTTAAAGTCACCGTTTTCGCGAATTTCTTTACAGGAATCAGCTCCACCACCACCCAACGCGGATCTTCCGTCGTCGGATCGGGATAGTGTTCTTTGCTTACTTCGGCAAGGCCTATGACCTCCATTCCTTCATTTGAATGGTAAAAAAAGACCCAATCGCCTTTTTTCATCGCCATCATATTATTCCGAGCCTGGTAATTTCGTACCCCATCCCAAACAGATTTCCCTTCTTTAACGAAATCATCCCAAGAATATTTGAATGGTTCTGATTTTACTAACCAATAATTCATGATTATGGGAATTTAGGGAATTTAGAGAAGTCTGGTTTACGTTTCTCAAGGAAGGCATTTTTTCCTTCTTTGGCCTCATCTGACAAGTAATAAAGAAGCGTTGCATTTCCTGCAAGCTCTTGAATACCAGCTTGTCCGTCTAATTCTGCATTAAAGGCAGATTTTAACATACGTAATGCTAATGGGCTCTTTTCTAAAATCTTTTCACACCAAGCCACTGTCGTTTTTTCTAATTCTTCTAAAGGAACTACTTTGTTGACCAATCCCATTTGAAGTGCATCAGCAGCGTCATATTGATCGCAAAGGAACCAAATTTCTCTTGCCTTCTTTTGACCTACGACACGTGCTAAATAAGAAGCTCCGAATCCGCCATCAAAAGAACCGACATTAGGTCCAGTTTGCCCGAAACGTGCATTTTCAGCAGCAATAGATAAATCACAGATGACATGTAAGACGTGTCCACCACCAATCGCCCATCCAGCTACCATGGCTATAACAGGTTTAGGAATCGTTCTGATTTGACGCTGTAAATCCAATACGTTTAAGCGAGGCACGGTATCTTTTCCAACGTAACCACCATCTCCACGTACACTTTGGTCACCTCCAGAACAGAATGCTTTTCCGCCTTCGCCGGTTAAAATAATAACACCAATTCGGGTGTCTTGACGTGCTAATTCCATCGCCTCTGACATCTCCTGCACGGTTAATGGTGTGAAGGCATTGTGTTTATGAGGTCTATTAATAGAGATTTTTGCAATCCCTTTATAGTATTGAAAAAGGATATCCTCGTAGGTCTTGATGGTTTCCCAAGGAAAAGATGAAATCATATGTTTAATCGTTTTTATCGTTGTATTCAACCTCCCAGGTATGGTCGGCTAATAATTTTACTTTGGCTAAATAACGGCTATATTTAAAAGAACGGCCCCATTCTTCTGGTGCCACTAAGGACATCAAGTCAGAACCATCTTCTTTTTCGTATAAATAATAAGTCTCGCTGATGATAGGTTCGAATCCCATGGCTGCGTCATAAATACGCTCAGAAATTTCTTTTCTGTCCGCTAATAATTTAGCCTGACGCGCTAGAACCTCCATTTGCTCGTATAATTGGTTCATTTGTCGATCCGTTTGTTGGCGCATGGCTAAAACAGAACGTCCTTTTACTTTACCCATATCATCTGGTTTGATGACAGCTCCTCCAGCCGTATGTGCGTACGGTAATAGGCCGGGATTTTCGGCTACTTTGTCTGGATTAATGGGATTTAAGAAAGGGTCTTGTGACATAATGGGTTGGGCTTAACGATTACCCTTTATTAACTTACGAAATTAGATAATGTTTGGTTAATTTTGGAAAGAATCTGTGATTATATGCGCATCCTGCCCTCTCTTTTATCAGAATTACCTCCAGCTGAATCGGAATTCGAACAACTTGTGTTCGATTTTTGTCAGTTATGGCGTTCAGGGGCGAAATCGTTCTTATTTCATTCTTCAGGTTCTACCGGAGATCCGAAACCGATTCAGCTTTCTCGAGAGCAGCTTTATTCTTCTGCAAAAATGACGGGTGAATGGCTTCATTTAGAAAAAGGGGATGTCGCCTTATTATCCCTTTCTCCCTCTTACATTGCGGGTGCGATGGTTTTAGTTCGTGCTTTGGTACATGATTTGTCGCTAATTTTAGTGGAGCCCTGCCAAAACCCGCTTCTTCAAATTCCTCCCACTCCTATTCATCTCGCTTCTTTTGTACCTACCCAATGGTCGACAATCCTAGATGCTGATGTAGACTTGAATTTGTATTTTAAGGAGGCCAAAGGTATTTTGTTAGGTGGAGCTTCCGTTCCAGACTCTCTAAGAAGGGATTTCGGTTTTCCAGTATATGAAACTTATGGGATGACCGAAACCGTTTCTCATATCGCGTTTAGAAATTGGAATCAGTCCGAATTTCAAATCTTACCAGGAGTTCAAATCGCACAGAATGAGGAGAATTGCCTATTAATTTGTGCGCCGATGACGGAGAATCGCTGGATTGAAACGCGTGATGTAGTGGATATTGTAGAACCGGGGCATTTTAAGTTAACTGGACGTTTAGATCGAATCATAAATTCAGGCGGAGTAAAGATTCAACCAGAGAAAATAGAAGAAGTATATCGATCCATAATTGAGGCTCCACTTTTTGTTGCAGGGATTCTGGATGAGTTTTGGGGCCAAAAGGTAGTCTTGTTTGTCGAAGCATCTCAAATGCCTTTTTATGATGAGAAAGCGGTTCAAGATCAGTTGAATTCTTACGAAGTCCCCAAACAGGTGGTTTGTCTCCCCTCTTTTATAAAAACCCCGAGTGCTAAAATAGATACGTTGAAAACCGTAGCTTTGTATCTTAATTCCATTTAAATGAATCCGAATAAATTATC
>JBEBBJ010000008.1:0-25656 GCA_041158445.1 Bacteroidota bacterium | reverse complement strand
CCTGACAGACATAAATCCATCAAGAATTATTCTTCTGGTATGCGCCAAAAAATCAAATTAGGCTTTGCTTTATTGTCAGATAGGCCCGTTTTATTATTAGATGAACCCACGACCAATTTTGATGAATTAGCGAAAAATTGGTTTTTCGAAAGACTCAAAGAACAAAAAGAAAAGTTAATCATTATTGCTTCGAATGAAGCCAGAGAAATTGAATTCTGCTCGCACAGAATTTCAATTCAAGATTTCAAATAATACGACTCATTCGAATTCGTATTGCACCCATTAAGACGAGTACAAATCCGCAAAAAAAGCAGAGATCAGTAAACTGAAGGACTCCCATACTCAATCGATTATAAGGAGAGGATAAATCAAACATATCCCAGCCTAATTCCTTCAAACCTTGCCAAAAAACGAAGTTCAAGACTAATCCCAATAGGAAAGCTACCGGTTGCTTCTTCGTAAAACTAGAACCTAATACACCTAATCCAACAAAACAAAGGAGTAGTAATAGCAAGGCTGCATACCCTCCGTAAATCAAAGAAGAATCAAAATTAGAGGCAGGCAAACCCAATACGGCAATACTTTGAACAAACAAAAGGCTTGGTAATAAGACTAAAATTAGGATGCTTAAAAGCGCTAAACACTTCGCCCCTAGAATTTGTGTATCGGAAATTGGCAGAGATCTCAGTAATTGAAAAGTACCCTTCTCCACTTCTTCTGAAAAAGAATTCATCGTCAGTGAAGGGACTAAAAACAAGAAAAACCAAGGGCTTAGATTAAAAAATACAGATAATTCAGCGAACCCAAAATCGAGTACATTACCATCAACCACCCAAACATACACTCCCATTAAAACAAAAAAAGATGCGATGATCCCCCAGCCCATCCAAGAGCTAAAAAAGGCCAACACATCTTTCTTTAGAAGGGCTAACATCCTATTCAAAAATAGGTTTCTCGCGCTTAACAACAGCCGATACGATTAACCCTAACAAGAAATTAAAAATAACCCCTGTAATGACAACAACTACGAATTGCATTCCAGGATTCATAAATAGACGTGTCATTTCTTCAGCACTTTGAATTTGGCTAGCGCTCATTCCTTGATCCTCCATCTTCTCTCTCGCTAAATCCATTTGGCGTTGAATCACTGAATTATCGATGAATTCGATGTAAATATAGTTAAATCCTCCGGCTACTAGACCACCAATGGCACCTAATAAAGTCGATAGTCCTAAACCTTGACCATACGTAATATATCCCGCATTCTGCTCTCTATACTCTCTTAAACATAAATAGGTGATCGTAACGGCTAAGACTAAAGAGAAGATCCCTGAAATCCATCCGATCGATTCTTGGAAATTCTCAGCCCAACCCATGACATTTACTAGAGTGGAGAAAAGAAAACTCAATAAGCCTGAAATGAAGCCATATTTTAAGGCAATAACAGAGGAGGAAACACTTGATTCGTTTGTTGAATTATCCATAGCTATTTTTTATAATAAAGTGAAATTAACAAATTTGGTAAAAAGCCTAACGCAATTTTTTGAGCAAAATCATCCTTGGCGATACTGTAAGCATTAATTGATTTAATCCCGTCATGAAGACTGTTGTAATACTCTCCCCCTTCTTGATTTACAATCACCTCTTTGTACCCATTTAATTCCAATAAACTCTGTTGAATATAGCCTTCTAACATATGTAGGCCTGGTCCGGTTTGGAAAAAATAATATAGAAATAAAGCTGAAAAGGTGGCAGTTACAAGGATCAACACGTATTGCAACAAAAAATAAACCAGAAAATGCTTTTTCTCTCCTTGGTTACGACTGGGGAATTTAAAAATATACCACCATTGAAAGAACAGTAAAAAGACGAAGGTAGGCGCCTTTTTTCCACCAATGGGTATAATACCTATTTGCTGTAAAAGTAAACCATAAGCCACGAGTAAAACCACGAATAAGATGGCGTAGATGACAAATCGGCTAATTTCTGAGAACCAATTATTGACCATATACTCCCGTTATTTTGTAATCAAACTTGTGATCTAAGAAAATAGAATTCTTTGATTTTGAAACGATCGAATTCGCATCATACACGTACGCTTCTTTCGAAATCACCATACCTTTCACTTGTTCCCCCACCTGTAACTCAGGCTGCTTGAAACCTAAGAAGGCAGCTGGATGATGAGAAATATATTGATCCGCTTTAGCTAATCCTTGTATAGAAGCTTCAGATAAGAAAGCGATGGCCAAAGTTTCCAAACCAATCGTACCAAAGGACGCTTGATCGAATTCCAAATCTTTATTCTCCACTTCCACCGGGTGATGATCAGAAACGACTGATTGAATTACTCCCTCCTTTAAACCTTGCCATAAAGCTAATCGATCTTTTTCCGTTCTAAGCGGCGGATTTACCTTCTTTAAGGTATCAAAGTCAGAGACAGCCTCTTCTGTAAATACTAAAGAATAGATCGCTACATCAGCAGTAACTGGTAATCCAGACGCTTGCGCTTGTTTAATCAATTCTACTGATTCAGCAGCTGATATACAGGCGAAATGTAAGGAGAATGCAGCATCCGCTAGCCCGAAAGAGTGCTTCATCACGTAGGCTAATAGATCCAAATCCCGTTTGATGTGCATCGTTTCAGCTAAAACGGGTATTCCTTTTAAACCCAATAAGGTACTTTGAAGTCCTTCATGGATTTGACCAAATAAAGATAAACCCTTTACATCTGGGCGTGAGATAACTTTCACGGGTAAGGGCTGCAAGTATTGCAAGCACTTAAGCATCAGGTCTGTATCTTGAAGAGAACCCGCTCCATGGCTAAACCAAGAGGCACCTGCTTGATGCAGATCCATCAAGTCACTAAAGTTCTCAGCCTTATTATCTAAAGTTAAGGGAGCAGCCGGGTAGCAAGTGATTCCTGATCCTGCTAATTTAGAGGCTATATAGTGAATCGACTCTGGTTGTTGTGGAACTGGATCACCGGTAGGCAATAACAGTAAATCTAAAACCCCACCCTTTCTTGCGGCAGATTGCAAACTATTCCAATCCTCTTTATGCTCACCACCTGGTAAAGTATGATGTACACGTAAATCCACTACGGATGGGAACCATTGTAATTGTTCTCCGATAACCACTTCATCCGCCTTCTCCTCAATAGCTGAACCAATGGAAACCCACCGACCATTTTCGGATAAAAGGTCCACCTTCTTCCCGAAATAAGGAGAACGGCTATCTTGAATTAAAATCTGTTTGAATAAGATCCGCATTTGTTCTATTATATAAAAAAACCCTGATTAACAGGGTTTTAAAATCAATGTCCGATAAAGGATTTGTATGTTTCCACATCCATCAATTGAGAAAGATCACCTGCATCAGCTGCTTTGATTTTCACTACCCAGCCATCTCCGTACGGATCTGAATTAATTAATTCTGGGCTATTGTTTAAGGCTGTATTAAATTCTACAATTTCACCAGCGACAGGTAAGAATAAGTCAGAAACCGTTTTAACCGCTTCAACTGTACCGAAAACACCGTCTTTTGCAATGTTTTGACCTACGGTCTCCACTTCTACAAAAACGATATCTCCTAATTCACTCTGAGCAAAATCAGTAATACCTACGATAGCTACATCGCCATCTACTTTAATCCACTCGTGTTCTTGAGTATATTTTAATTCGCTTGGAAAGTTCATATGATAATTTGTTTGCCCACAAAGGTCACAAAAATCTCTATTTATTGCAAACGATTTTCGATTATTCAGATAAACTATATCGGATTTGGAAGCCCCCTGCCACAGTGGAACGATAGAATGAATTAGAAACCAATGGATTGTTCATCATTTTATCAAAATAGGCTGTCACTGTCAATTTATTATTGACGTTATAACTCAACTGTGGACGGAATTGGAAATTAACAAAACCTTGGGTTACAATCGTCTCCGCATCTAACTTCCGTTGCAAAGTGCGGGTATCTCGAATGGTTAGATTCATATTGAAACGCAAGTCATTAGGCAGTCGTACAGCTCTTCCATTAATTTTGAAAGGGATCAACATATTCGCTTTCGTAAATCCTACCGCAACGGTAAAATCCTTATTAGCTAATTCAGCCACTTGAGAATTCGCTAAATTCAAACCAACATTACGATCCTGATTGTATTCCAAACGAAGGGAGATCTTACTTTTAGTTACCGCATTCACTCCGATTAATGGAGAGAAACGTTCCACAAATGAAATCGTACTCATCACATAGACAGGAATCAAAGTATTCGTTACCGGATCAAATCGAGACGACAATGGATACAATAAACTATTTAAAGACAGGTTCATATAATCCGTCGCAAACTGCCCATATTCTAAAGAAGAAACGAAATTACCTACAT
The DNA here is from genome assembly GCA_041158445.1 of Bacteroidota bacterium. GTDB lineage: Bacteria > Bacteroidota > Bacteroidia > Cytophagales > Spirosomataceae > Aquirufa. The sequence goes on along the minus strand of JBEBBJ010000008.1, from coordinate 21,275 downwards.
TATAGGTACTCGAATACATGTGCGAAATAGTGAAGGACGCAAAATTATTTTTAATCCCTGGCACTAAGTTCAATCCATTATAATCTACTTTCCAATTGGGTAAAGGAATATCGTAGAAGGGTGAATATTTAACGCTAGTCGCTGAAACTCCAGAATAAGCCGCAAAGAAGGCTGGGATAAGCACATCTTGTGAATTTTGGTTATAAGTACCTATTTCAGTCGGCTTCGAACGATTTAGACGAGATAATAAAACAGATCTATTTGATCTGAATTCCTCGAATACGGTCTCCGGATTAGAGAAAGCCGTCATGAAGGACAAGAAGGACATGGAATAATTACCGGAGCGAATCGGGCTTTGGGAAACAAAAGGTCCACCTGGTTTATCTGGACGGAAAAATTCTTGGTAATTATCCCCGCGGTTATAATTTCCATCCACTTGAATTCGAAGATCCTTAGTCGGTTCTAATTGAGTGGAATAGGTTAGCTTTTGTGTTCTTAATTGCGTGAAAGGCGTATTTTGAACGGTACTACGCGTTAACCAACCATTCTCGGCGGCCTTGAATCGAATGCCATCATCCTGACTACCCCGAATAAAATCAAAACCTGGTGCTTGATTAATAGCGTTCATACCTAGCATACCTGGATTAGGAAGGAAACCTGGCAAAGTTGTCGATTCATTAATCGCATAATTAACTTGAATCCCGCGAAGGGTTAACAAGAGGCGAGTTATAGATTTGAGTGCTCCTTTGGCTGGAATCACAATTTCTTCGTCATCTCCTGGATTTCGAGCGATATTTTTGCCAAAAGAACGAGGACTATTCGCCCAGCGCAACGCTTTTACACGGTTATATAAAGCAACAAAGTCTATTTTACCATTAATCGCTTGTTCCCGCGTATTTTTGATGATATTCCCAAAAGGTAAACCTAAAGAATCGCGTATGTCAAAAGAGTTCGCATAATAATTATATCCGATGCGATGGGTATAATCCGCATTCATCCAATCCGTTAAAACCGATTTTTGCAAAGGCAATCGCCAAACCATTCCGGCCTGTTGATCAAAACTTTTCGCACGCCCCAAAGCCCGAAGACTTATCATCACCGAATCTCTTTTTTCTTGCGTATCTAAATCCCCTATTGGTTCATCTATGATGGAATTAATCTGAGCATTGTAATTTAAAACAACACTCTTCGTTAAATTCCAATTCATCGCATACTGCCTATTCAAAAACCAATACTTTTCAAACTGAGGGGCTACGCCTAAAGTTGTGAATTCAGCATTGCGCATCTGCGTTTTAATAAAACTGCGATCCATGTCTAAACGAACAAGTAACGAAGAAGGCACTAAATTCAAATTAAAGTCCTTAATCAAATCGAATGAGGCCTTTTTAAAGGGTTCTAAAAAACGTGATGAGCTGGTGAAAGCATATAAAACACTTCCTTTATGACTTAATTGAGAATACTCTGCAATTAAAGGACTCGTTCTGAGCATCTCAGAGAAAGCATAAGAGAAGGTGAAATTCGAGAAATCCCAAGGATACGAGGTTTTCGCAGTCGGGCTTTTCAATTTCTTCACATTAGAGAAATTAAACCCTTTCCGTTCCGTATTATCCTCTACTAAGGTCAAATACGATTGTTTCTTAGCCTCTGAAGAGAATTTCTGAATCGAATTAGTCAGGAATATATCTGGATCAAACGGATCAAATTGCGGAGAAATATTTCTTCGGTCATAGGTGATGAAGAACGGGATTTTAAAGCCCCAGTTCTTTGGCAATAACTTATCTAAATTCAAGTTAGCCGTAATGCCATATTCAACATTATTCTCTCGACTACGTTCGGATATTTTAGCTTGAACACCGCCAAAACCATAATTTTTAAAGCTACCATTCATCTGAATAGTACCCAAATCCGCCAGCTTTAAACCTAGTTTACCAATTGCCGCCTCGCCTGAGGTTTGATCAAAACCGGACGCACGCAACTCATTCACCCAAATACAGAAGGATTTATTCGTCAAGCTCGTATTTCGCACCCCGATCATCGTGACCATTGTGGCACTTTGATCTGGACGTCCCATCACGGTAATCTTGTAAACTTTACCTGTAGAACTCGTTATAAGCATCGTAAAACGATCATTCAAACTTTTTCCTTGTCGATCACGCTCCGTTTTCACCTGCTTCACTAGATCAAATTCAATATCAAATTCATTCTCCATTGGCCAAATCTCGGTGTCTAGGCTTTGGCCTTTCTGAGTTTGAGTCAAACCCGTATTTTCAATTTCGTAGTAATTATCAGTTAAGTCTGTACCAATTCGCAAGAATGCACTCACCTGTCCATTAATCGCATCCGGACTTTGCATCGAAACAAACATCTTCAGACGCTTGTAATTAATAAAGTCGAATAAGGTATTTTTAAAGACCGCTCTAGCATCTCCTGGACGTAAATTATCCACACATAGACTCATCGATTGCTCATTCAAACGAGCATTATTAATTGTAGTAATATCTTGATCGCGCACAAATCCAGGGGGAACCACGTAGGGAATAGCCGACTCACCTTTATTCGCTGGACCATTTTCCTCGATATTCACACTCGAAACCCGGAATTTCGCATCATAAGGTTCAGGCAAATCCTGCCCTCCCCGCTTATCTAATTCACCTGTAAATTTCCGATAACTATAGCCAGACAATTGCAATTGGGCAAAACGCAAAACCACTGGTTCTTGAAACTCCTTCAAAACCATTCGCATAAAACGGATCGATTTAAAGGAATTAATTTCCCCAGCAGGTGTCTTATAAATTCGCTTATCCTTGATGGGAATGCGGAATAAATACCAATTAACACCACCCTCTGCTATTTTATCGACTACAAATCCTGATCCAATCTGAAGCGAACTTGGTTTCAAATCAACTTCGTATTCGAAATAGGCTTCATTTTCGTTGACCGTATTATCATTATTCAAATCCTCCCGGTCAGGTAACATGCTATTCGCCTCCGTAAAACTAGCGTTAGATGGATTTGCCGTAGAAGGACTATTGTTTTCCATCCCTAAATAATTTTTGTAACGCTGAATTAACGATTCTGTCGAATTGAATTTTTGATTCAAATAATAATCAAAATCATCTGCAGCAGGGTCATTTTGGATTTTTGCCAAAGCAGCAGCGTCCGTCACTCTCCCCTTAATCTGATCTAAATAGGCCCTGAAATGAGTTACTTCAGTTACGGCATTAGCGTCATCAGATCGATTAGGTAATCCATCTAGACCGATATCTTGCTTCTCACGTCCAGCTGAATTATCAAACGCATTAATCACGAACTGACGCGACGGAGCTAATCCCCAATCAGTCGTTTCTACATTCTTACCCGTTCCAGAAGTGATTTTATCGCCAGTTGGAATACCATTCTCAAAATTCGAATAGCCATCTGGTATAAAATCCTCCGAGACATCCCCTAAATGAAACACGAGTTTACCGCCTGTCTCGTTGTTCTTATTAAATACGCCATCTCGAATCTTCCCAGCCTCACCACCAATAAATGGATCCATCAACCAAAATTCAATTTGCTCCACATTCGCGTTATCAAAATCAGTATCTGAACTGATGGCACGTGTAATAGATCCAAAATTAGACGCTGGAGTGGGCAATAAACCGTTCGCAGTTAAATTAGGGTTAAAGTTATATAGGCCCCTTTCAGACGGGAAATACGCCACATCTAATACGCCAATAGGTAAATTGGTGATGTTATTTGCAAAGTCTTTATTGGGGAACAAACCTTTTGGAGTCACTACCCGCTCGTAGGAATACGCGTTCACCTTTGTGGGATCGATTCCAGGAACATCTAAACCAAATCCACCTTGACCATAAATACTCGCATCGACCGTGTAGGCAGAAATCTTAGCCCGGTTAAATCCAGCCGCTAGTTTATTTCCTGCTTGCACATAAGATTTAGGGGTAGCCCCTGATTTCCAAAGTGTCGGTTGCGAACTTAAATTATAAATGACACGTGCCGATTCAAAGTCATCGATAAACGCATTTCCTTGAACGCGGTCATTTACATTCGGGATCAGTTTGGCAAATTCTCCTTGGAAATCAATGACAGATGTCTCTTTCGTTGAAATCAAAGGCAATTTGTCCAATAAGCGAGTTAAACCCGGAGAATTTTGAAGAATCGTTGCATCAAATCCCAAGAGTGTATTATTCACCGGTTCATTCCCCATCGCCACACGTCTGAAAAATGCTGGCGGACTCTCTGACATGTTTTGAATCGTAGCACCCAGGTGAATATTCTTACCTAGATTATAATCTAAACGTGTTCCCAATAAGGTACGTATCTGATTAGAAAATAAATCTGGCTTCTCGTAGCAAACCTTTATTTCGCGGCCAGAACTAAAAACCCCCTCATTTATGATTTTAACCCGGCCTGATTGCGGCTCTACGATATAGTCCGTGCCAGCTGAGAGTGATTGACCACCAGCCGTTACTGTAACAGACTTGGCCTCTACACCAAAAGGTAACGATATATCTCCACCAGAACCTGATTGGAATGCACCTTTTATGAAAAATTTATTCTTCGATGATAGCTGAGCAGCATCAATTTGTGTGCCTGAATATAACTTATCAAATACATACTTATCGATTAAATTAGCTTCGGAAGCAGTGAACTTTGAGCGCAAATTAGATCCAAATGGCTCCAGAATAGGGAAAATAATTTTACCATTCTTTGAGTCTACCGTAATATCTTCGACAAAGTCAAAATTTCCATCGGGTTGAGGATCTCCCGCAAAATTCAACTTATCCAATCCGATCACTTTAACCAAAGGGATATCTTTGAAATTCGTACCCTCGATCAGGTTACTATTATCAATCCCAGTTGCATCATCCTTATAAACGATTCGCAATTGAAAATTCTGTTTAGTTAAGGAGGAGGTGTTCAATGAATAAATATTCTTCATCATCAAATCCCACATGGGATGAGGCTTACCTGATGCTTGATTCAGGTTATTCCGAATCGTACTGGATTTCAACATTTTTAGAATCAACACCTCATCATCTTGACGAGCCTGGTAATCTTCCGTTAACTCTCCTACCTTAAATTTCCGCCCATTTAACGTGTATTCATAGGCAACCGCAAGCACTTCGTCATTTCGCAAAGGGGCAACCAAGGAGATATACCCCAGTTGCGAATTAAACTTAAATTCGCGATCTGTCAGGCGCTTTGCACCTTTTAATACATCAAAATCTGTCCCTCTCTTTAAATTATAGGTATTTTCTAAACGATCGGTAGCCTCATTAGACTTCCGTACGTTCGGGTCTGCTTGCAATTTCGCATACATCCCATTTGCCTTATTGTCTACCGGACTTGTTGGATTAAGAGGAAGTACAATGGGATTGGTACTATTGTAAGGATTTGATTCCCCCAAATCGTACAGAGAGACTAAATTTCGAAGTGTTTCTGTACTCTGAGTCCGGTTAGTGACATATACTTCCACCCTTGTTACCGCTATCCCGCTGGTAATTACCGGGAGATTCTTTAGTGCTCGCTCGTAATTATTTCTGAAATAGGATGATAAAAAGAAGTGCCTATTCTCATCGTATTGATCGACTCTTAATTCAAAATTCTTTCCTTGAGATCCCCCTTTTAGCGTAATACAATCTTGTTTTGATCGTTGCTGTGCAGCGACGACCGTCATATCCAAGGCACCAAAACGCAATAAGGTTTTCACTCCGAACAAATTCTGAATTCCCGGAATTAATTGCGAATTCAGCGTCCAGGAGGTATTTCCCACTTCGATGTTTTGTAGAATATCTTCTTCCTGAGTCTTCCAATTCAGTTTTAATTGATTTTGGAAGTTAAAACTAGCCTTCGTGTCAAAATTGACATTCAAATTTAACTTATCTCCAATCTTTCCTTGAAAGTTAATCTGCGCCTGTTCATTAAAGAACAAGTTACCGACATAGCGTAATTGAACAGGAATGGCAGGATTATCAACGAACTGCCCCATATAACCCACATCTAATAGAAGTGAACCATTGGGTTTAAAGGAGACCTCGGTCCCTCCGAAAATACGATCAATCGCGGGTGGCAATTCGATAGAAGGGAAAAGACCTCTCGATTTTAGGTTGCTACTTCCGTCTAAACTTTTTGAATAGGATTGCCAAAAACTGCGGTTAACCTGCTGATTTTGAAGGCGGTTAAACGTAGAAAAATCTGTAATCGAAGAGGTTCCTGTGGCATCCTTTTGAACCACCAATTTCTCATCCGATACAAAAGAATACGAAGGCTTAGTTTTGTAAATGGAAAAGGGAGATTTGGAAGAGGTCTTTGCGGACTTTTTCAAAGATAACCGAGGTCTCCTCCCCGATTTAGCTACGGTATCGACCTGAGCATTTCCAGAAAAAGACAAAAACATTCCGAGTCCCAGTAAAATCTGGAACAAAAGCACATTTCTATGTCTTTTCTGCTTAGTCAATTATCTCAAAGCTAATTTGATTAAATTTTCTACCGTTGCTTCCGGATTTGATTTCAAGATGGCATCAAGACTCTTTTCAGCAGCTGTACGTGGAATGCCTAAAGTAACAAGAGCCGCTAATGCCTCTTGTTTATTGCCAAAATGCATGTCATGAGAAGCAATTCCAGCTTCTACAAACAAGGCATCTTTTTTGCACTTATCCTTCAATTCTAGAATAACACGTTGTGCAGACTTAGAACCAATTCCCTTGATAGATTGAATCAAAGCAATGTTTTCGTTCATAATGGCAGAACGAATTTCATTCGAAGAGAAGGAGGATAACATCACCAAGGCTGTACTAAGACCAATTCCAGAAACAGAAATTAAATCAAGAAACAGGTATTTCTCATCCATGGAATGAAATCCAACCAAGGTATGAGAATCTTCTTTCACCTGTAGGTGAGTAAACAATTTGCAATTTTCTTCTCCATCGCCTAATGCAGCGTATGTTTGAAGGGAGATTTTTACTTCATAACCTACCCCATTCACATCAATAATCACGTGAGCACGGTCTTTGTGTGCTAATTTTCCTTTTAAATAAGCGATCATATTACCTGCGTTTAGAACGTTTTCGTGACTTTTTCTTTTTACTCTTCTTTGATTTACGACTCTTTGAATACTTTCTCCGACTGTATTTCTTTGAGAAGCGCTGCTTAGCTTTGGATAATTTATAATAAGAAAGGATTTGCCCTTTTCTTAATTTACTCCCTTTGATTCGATTCAATCGCTTTAATTCACCTACGCTGATCCGTAATTTACGAGCGACGGAAGATAAATTATCTCCACTTCTCACTTTATACGTGAAGCGTTTAGCAACATGCGAAACCTCCGGCACCTCTTCCTCCTTCTCTTCCAAAGTATCAGATTCCAATTCGGTTGGTATGCTTAAGTCTACCCTAGCCGAATCCATAATACGTCCTCTATTTTGAGTAAAATAGGTAAAATGACTTTTAGGTAGATGAACTTTTACATTTTGAGCATTTTTAGGTAGAAAATGTGATAGAATATGCGGATTAAGACGCTTTAAGGTATCTAATGAAAAACCTGTTAATTGAGTTAAGGTGTTCAAATTCAAATAACCGCTAACCAGAATACTATCCTTTGGAATATCAATGACCCAATTTTCTGGCTGAATGGAATGATCCCAATGAAAATTCATCATATAGGTCATAGCAATGAACTGAGGAACATAAGCCCTCGTTTGAGCCGGAAGGCAGGCATAAATACCCCAAAAATCATTGCTTCCGCCACAACGGCGCATTGCCCGTTTTACATTCGCTGGCCCTGTATTATAAGCCGCTAGCGCTAAATGCCAATCTCCAAAGGTCTTGTGTAATCGCTTCAGGTACTGACAAGCCGCCTCCGTTGCTCTCTCCGCATCAAATCGCTCATCAATGTATTGATCCACCCGCATCCCAAAATCTCCGCGAGCCGTATAAGGCATAAATTGCCATAAACCACCAGCCCCTTTATTGGAAATAGCCCTATTCTCTAATCCTGATTCAATCAATGATAGGTACTTCAGCTCATCTGGAAGGCCATATTTTTTTAAATACTTCTCATACAAAGGGAAGAAGACGTCCTTCTTTTCTAACATCCGTTGCGTGAAACTGGCTTTTCTAAAAGCAAATATTTCTACAAACTGATGCGTAATGATATTGTAATTCAAGGGAATTTCATTCTCTAACTTCTTAAGTCGATCTTGAATTAAACCTGGATCAATGGTGAAAGCGGGAGGCCCACCTTGCTCTAATTGAGCTAAAGAATCAATCTGCTTAAAATCATAGGCAGGTTGATAGGCTCCTGTTACCTGAGAAAAGGAATCATAGGAGAGTAGTAAACAGAAAAGAAAAACGATTCTATTTTTCATCAGAATTTATCAATTCACCTAGATCTAATAACTTCTGCTCTTGAAAAGGACTCGTCATCAATTGGAAGCCCATTGGCAGACCTTTACTATCTACTCCCATCGGAATAGATAAACCAGGAATTCCCGCTACATTCGCTTGTACAGTAAATAAATCACCTAAATACATTTGAATTGGATCTGCTGTCTTCTCTCCTACTTTATACGCGGTAGATGAAGTCGTAGGTGAAATGATAAAGTCATAAGCACCTAAAATGGCTAAGGTTTTATCCTGAATAAGTCTACGAACCTTTTGAGCCTTCGTATAATACGCATCATAATAATCAGCGCTCAATACAAAAGTGCCTAACATGATCCTTCTTTGGACTTCTTCACCAAAACCCTCTAGACGCGAACGCTTGTACAATTGCATTAAATCGCCTGCCTTCTCGGTACGATGACCAAATTTCACCCCATCAAAACGAGACAAATTAGAACTCGATTCTGCTGTCGTTAAAACATAGTAAGTAGGCAACAACTGATCAATGTAAGGAAAGTCAACCCCTTCCACCACATAGCCTAATGCTTGCAAAGAAGCTATTTTACGCTGAAATGCTTCTTTAATCTCCGGTTGTAGACTTGGATGTTCTACGACTTCTTTGATATAGGCAATACGCTTCTTGTCATTCTGAATCGCAGGAATAATGGAACTTATTGTACTATCCTGACCATCATCCCCTTTTATTACATCAAGCACTAAACGCGCATCTGACACATAGTTTGTAATAGGCCCAATGGTATCGAAAGAGGACGCGTAAGCGATTAAACCCCAACGAGACACTAATCCATAGGTAGGTTTCAAACCAACCACTCCGCAAAAAGCAGCTGGCATACGAATGGATCCGCCTGTGTCGGTACCTAAAGAAACCTGGCACATTCCCGCTTGAACAGCCACGGCAGAACCACCTGAACTTCCACCAGCCACATAGGCCTGATTCGCAAAATTCAATACAGGTCCATAGGCAGAGTTCTCATTCGTACTTCCCATCCCAAACTCATCACAGTTTTGACGACCAATAATAATCGCATCTTCGTCTAATAAACGCTGAACTGCAGTAGCTGAAAATGTCGATTTAAACGTATCTAGAATTTTACTTCCGGCATACGAATGATGTCCTTCATAACAAAGCAAGTCTTTAATACCTACCACTAAGCCCGCTAATTTCCCAGCAGTTCCTGCTTTGATTTTTTCATCAACTTGGACTGCTTTAAGGATCGCTTCTTCCTCATACACCTCTAAAAAAGCATTCAAAGAATGATTATAGGCTTGAATTTGGGCTAAATGTTGTGCGACTATGGTAGAAACTGAAAGCTCACCCGCTACCAATTTCTCCCTAATATTCGCATAAGGTTGACTCGTAAAACTCATTAAAAAGGGAATCTGTATAAAACACAAAAGCATAGTTGAATTTCTCCAACTATGCAGCTATAAGGGATAAGTGAGACTTATTCTTTCGTATCGTCTAACTCTTTATTGATCTGATCTTTTACATCATTCTTCGCATTTTGAAACTCGCGAATACCTTTGCCTAGCCCCTTCATTAATTCAGGTAGTTTTTTACCACCAAAGAATAATAAAATCAAAAGGCCAATTAATAACATTTCGCCACCACCTAGGCTATTTAAAAATAATAATATGCTTGCAGTCATCATATCTGTTTTGTCTAAATTTTCGTAAATATATTTAAAAAAGGTTAATTATTCGTGTAATTAAAGATGTTTTTCAAACTCATCCAGCTCATCTTTTATCGCCTTCCCTACCCAAACAACAATAGCTAAATCATCCGCAAAACCCACTAACGGCAAAAAGTCTGGAATGAAGTCAAAAGGCATCACAAAATAGAGCAAAGCTGCTGTTATTTTGACTAACGTCACCAGAGGTAATTTCGTATACGTTCCTTGGACATAGCCTTTAATTAATTCGCTAAAAAGTACAATGTAACGATTTAATAACTTAACTACTGTTAAATTACTGCTGGCTGCAGTCTCCTGCACTTTCTTCAAAGCCCCCTTCAACAGGGTCAGAAGCCCTAATTTGTTTTGAGAAAAAAGCACTTCACTTTTTTCCATCGCTTCCTTAAAAAAGCGGGAATCCACGATACGCTTCACCCAGGTGCCTGATTGTGACATAATTATTTCGATTAATGCTTAAATATAGTAAAATCATTTAAGGATTTGTCGTATTTTTGTATCGTTTTTTGAATCAGTTGAACCCAAAATTATAACAATGAAAATCACAGTAGTAGGAGCAGGTGCTGTAGGAGCAACTTGTGCTGACAACATTGCCAGAAAAGAATTGGCAGATGAATTAGTTTTATTAGATATCAAAGAAGGTATTGCAGAAGGTAAAACATTAGATATGTATCAAACAGCTAGTTTGTTAGGTTTTGATACAACGTTAATCGGTTCGACTAATGATTACACGAAGACAGCAAACTCTGATGTCGTTGTGATTACTTCAGGACTTCCACGTAAACCAGGTATGACTCGTGAAGAGTTAATCGGAGTAAATGCGGGAATCGTAAAAAGTGTAGTAGAAAACATTTTAAAGTATTCTAAAAACCCGATCATCGTGATCATCTCTAACCCGATGGACACAATGACGTATTTAGCGAAGTCAGTAGCTGGTTTAGACAAGCACCGCATCATTGGTATGGGTGGTACCTTAGACTCTGCTCGCTTCAAGTGCTATTTAGCAAAAGCGATGGATGTATCCATTAATGATATTTCAGGAACAGTTATCGGTGGTCACGGTGATACAACGATGATCCCATTAAAACGTTTAGCTACGTATAATGGTGTTCCAGTTTCTCAATTCTTAGATGATTCTACTTTAGATAAAGTCGTAGCTGATACGATGGTAGGTGGAGCAACACTTACAGGCTTATTAGGAACTTCTGCTTGGTACGCACCAGGTGCTGCAGGAGCTGCTTTAGTCGAAGCAATCGTACGCGATGAGAAAAAAATCATGGCATGTTGCGTATCTCTTGATGGAGAATATGGCCAAAAAGATATCTGCTTAGGCGTTCCTGTCGTTTTAGGCAAGAATGGTTGGGAAAAAATCGTTGACTATAAGTTAACTGCTGATGAGCAAGCTGCATTCAACAAGTCAGCTGACGCAGTACGTAATATGAACTCCGTTTTAGATACTTTATCTCTGTAATTTTACAGGGTTAAAATTAAAAGCCTCTCCTATTAGTTTAGGAGAGGCTTTTTAGTAGTCAGTGGACAGTAGTCAGTAATCGGTGGTCGGTAGTCAGTAACCGGTAGTCAGTAGTCGGTAGCCGGTGCTTTATTTCGATCGGATTGCGATTACTGGATCCATCTTAGCGGCAACCCAAGCTGGAATAATTCCAGAGAGAATACCGATAAAGCTGGAGATAAATAATCCTGTCACGATGTTCTTCATCGAAAGAACTAACGGCAAGGCATCCTGCGGAATGAGGGTTAACAAGACGACTAAACCAATGCCGACTAATCCCCCAATCAAACTCAAAAACACCGCTTCGAATAAGAATTGAAATAAAATGAAATAATTCTTAGCGCCTAAGGATTTCTGAATTCCAATGATGTTTGTTCTCTCTTTTACCGAAACGAACATAATATTCGCGATTCCAAAACCACCCACTAAAAGTGAGAATCCAGCAATCAAGGCTCCAGCTATGTTTAAAGCGGCGAAAATGCCATCAAAAAACTGATTTAATCCGTCTAAACGGTTCACAGCAAAATTTGCTTCTTGTTTAGGCTTAATAGAACGCAAAGAACGCATTAAACCCGTTACCTCCCCTTCTAATTCTTCTTGTCCGATATCGTCATCCATCGCTTTAATAGCGATATCTGGTGCCGGCTTATCTTTTTGAAATACAGCGGAGAAGGTTGAATAAGGGATAAATACCTTTTCGTCAGGCGTTCCACCAAAACCCAACATATCATTTCCCTTCTTTTCAATAATTCCAATTACTTGAAACTTGATTCCATTTAATTTGATTTGATCTCCTACAATAGCCTGTAGGTTTTCTGAGACTTTGGAACCTATAATCACCAGATTTAAGGCATTTTCTGATTCAATGGGCAAAAAATAACGACCTAATTGAATTGGCACACTCGTAATTTGATTATAATCATAACTGGCGCCAGTCATATTTACGTCCATACTTGAGCTTCCTCTTGTCGCAGAAGCAGAACGACCATTATCAATAATGGCGATTGCTTTGGCCGATTTCAAATTGTCTTTCAAAAACTGAAATTCGGCATATTTCATCTCTGGGCGGTTCAAATACTTCCACCAAGGATAGTTATTCTGCATCAACCAAGGCCACTTACCCACATATAATACTCCTGAACCCGCGAAAGAATCAATCTCCGAACGAATGTTCTTATTGAGGGAATCTACGGCCGTGAATACAGCGACAATGGCAAAAATCCCCACGCTCACCCCCAAAAGGGATAAAGTCGTGCGCATGATGTTCGAGCGCAATGCCTGGTAGGCAAAAATCAAACTCTCGTAAACTTGAATTAAAAACTTCATAGGATTCGGATCGAATTCAAATTTAGAAAATTAATCACAAGAAAACGGTGAACTTTTATGAACAGAGCTTATAAACTTTGAATGGCAATATGAAGGTAAGATTGGATTTCGTAAATTCACTTTCCATTTAGGAATTATGAGCTGGAGTAATTACGAGGTACGTTTATTGAAGGACCATTTTGAGGGTCAATTGTTTTTTGACGAGAGTCAATCAGCAAGAATAGCGAAGCGTATCTATGCAACAGATGCCTCCGTTTATCAAGTAAAACCAGCCGCAGTGGCCATTCCAGCCTCTTCGAAAGATATCAAACGACTCATTCAATTCGCCATACAAGCAAAGACCGGCTTAATTCCTAGAGGAGCCGGAACTTCCTTGGCTGGACAAGTTGTGGGTGATGGAATTATAATGGAAATTTCATCCGCTCTAGGCAAAGTCATTTCGCTTAATAAGAAAGAGAAAAGCGTTTGGATAGAACCAGGCATCGTAAGAGATGATTTAAATAAGCATTTAGCAAGTGCTGACTTGTTTTTTGGTCCAGAAACTTCAACGGCAAACCGCGCCTTATTAGGAGGAATGTTAGGAAATAACAGCTGTGGATTGCATAGTATTGTGTGGGGAAATGTACGCGATCATATTTTAGAAACGCGTGCCTTTTTATCTGATGGAACGGAGATTCACACGCAGCCATTAACTCGGGAGGAATTTTACCACAAGACCACTCTTCAGAATTTAGAAGGCAAAATCTATCGGGAAATTCACCGAATGTTGAACAATCCCGAGATACAAGCTTTAATAAAAGATCGCTTTCCTAAGAAATCCATAAAACGTAGAAATACGGGTTATGCATTGGATGCATTATTAGACATGCAACCCTTCTCTCTTGAGGGTGAGCCGTTTAACCTATCTAAGTTAATCGCGGGCTCGGAAGGAACTTTGGCCGTCGTTCATTCGATGAAGCTGAATTTATTAGATCTCCCACAGCCGGAGGTGGCGCTGATTTGCATTCATTGCCATACTTTGCAAGAGTCTTTACAGGCGAATATCACAGCCTTACAACATCCCATATTAGCTTCAGAATTAGTGGATGATTACATTTTGTCTTTCACGGAGGGGCACCCTAATTTTGAAAAAGATCGCGGGTTTATCGAAGGGAAACCGGCAGCCATCTTGATGGTGGAAATGCGGGCTGATTCCAGAGAAGAACTTGACAGAAACGTATCTAATTTAATTCAGGATCTGAATAATGCGAATCAAGGATACGCTTTCCCTGTTTTATGGGGTAATGATATTGCCAAAGGTTGGGACATCAGAAAAGCCGGATTAGGCTTAATCCGAAACCTCGAAGGTGATACTCAACCCGTCAATTTAATTGAAGATTGTGCTGTAGATCCTATAGATTTACCCGCATACGTGGCAGAAATACAGGAATTACTAGCTCGTCACAACACTAAAGCTGCCTACTACGCGCATGCTGGAGCGGGAGAATTGCATATTGAACCATTTATCAATTTGAAAAGTCCGGAAGGAATCAAATTATTTAGGAGTATTTTGGCTGAAACAGTTGAAATACTTAAGAAATACAAAGGATCCTTAAGCGGCGAACATGGAGACGGTCGTTTACGTGGTGAATTTATTCCCGAATTAATGGGAAAAGAAATTTATGCCTTGTTTAAAGAGATTAAGCAAGTTTTTGACCCTCATCAGGTCTTTAATCCAGGTAAAATAACGGACAGTCCAGCGATGGATACGGCTTTCCGTTTTACTGATCAAAAAGCGACAGAACCTAGCTATTTCTTTGATTATGGCGTTTTGCGAAATCCACTTGGACTAGCCGAAAAATGCTCAGGGTCAGGGGATTGCAAGAAAACAGCTTTAAGCGGAGGGACGATGTGTCCGAGTTACATGGCCACCTTGCAGGAAAAAGATTCCACGAGAGCTAGGGCCAATATGCTTCGACAGTTGTTAAGTTCTCCGGCTGAAGAAACCTTCTCGAATCCTGATTTACACGAGATTCTAGATTTATGTTTGTCTTGTAAAGGCTGCCAAACTGAATGTCCATCCGGTGTGGATATGGGTAAACTAAAGGCAGAAACGCTGCAGCAGTCTTATTTGAAATCAGGAGTACCCTTGCGCACGCAACTGATTGGCAACTTCCCTACCCTACAACGCTATGCCAGTTATGTAGCTCCCCTGTATAATTTTCTAGTCGAGTTCCCCTTGACTGCTTCTTTGATTAAAGTAGCCATGGGATTTGCCATAGAGCGCAGTCTGCCTGCTGTTCAATTCACTAGTTTGGAAACTTGGTTCAAGCGTTATGCAAAGAAAAATCCTCAGCAGGGACTGAAAAATGGCCTAGTTTATCTATTTGCTGATGAATTCACAAATCACAATGAGGTTCCTTTAGGCCAAAAAACAATCAAATTATTGAATCGCTTAGGCTATGGAGTAGAGATTCCGTCAGATATTATCTCTGGTCGAAGTTTTATTTCCAAAGGAATGCTTGCTGAAGCCAAAGCTTTGGCAAATACTAATGTTGAAAAACTTCAAGCACTCATATCTTCTGATCAGCCTTTAATCGGCATAGAACCGAGTGCCTTATTAACCTTTAGAGATGAAATTCCTGCCTTAGTCGATGCAGATAAGCGAGCACAAGCAGAGGCCTTAAAACCTAATTGTCTACTGATTGATGAGTTTATTGCCCGTGAATTTAAAGCAGGTAAAATTAGCGTAGATGACTTCCATGGTAAGCAACAGAAGATTCTGTTACATGGACATTGCCACCAAAAATCCATCGCTGGTTTAACAGCCACCCGCATCGCATTAAGTATTCCTTCTCAATATGAAGTAGAGCTTTTACCTACGGGATGTTGCGGAATGGCGGGATCTTTTGGCTATGAAAAGAAGCACTATAAATTATCTCAGCAAATCGCTAACCTCATTTTGTTCCCCCGTTTATTACATAAACCCATTAAAAGCATCATTGCCAGCAACGGAACCTCTTGCCGTCATCAAATCAAGGATGGCATCGAACAAGAAGGACTACACACGGCAGAAATTCTATATAACGCCCTAAAATGATCCAATACAACTTATCCTTATTTTTTGAGCCCACAATTCACGAATCCGCTATCCGTGCCTTGAAGACGGTCATTATGCCTGAAATCGAAAAACAGACCTTTGTTGATCAAATTTTCTTGTTTGAAATCAGCTCCCATCAAGAACCAGATTCTGTTGGTTATTCCCTACAGTGCTGGCTTCCCACCTTCGAGGAATCACATCCAGAATTCATTGAGGGCATTGTTTCTGGTTTTTTCCAAAAGGAATTCGCGAATCAGTTTGTGTATTTTCCGAGTCAACTCAAAAGAGTATAGATTATAGAGTAGAGAGTATAGATTATAGATTAGAGCATTTACCATTCACCATTTACCATTTAAACCATCTCTACTCTATAATCTATTATCTCCACTACCGTGCCCAATCAATCCCCTCCTGCCCACTGCGCACCAGATATTCATTGATTTTCGAAAAAGGTTTCGTACCAAAGAATCCGCCTCGATTCGCAGATAAGGGAGATGGATGCGCGGATTGAATGATGTAATGCTTTTGATCATCGATGTGCTTTGCTAGCTTTTGTGCATACGCACCCCACAGAACAAAGACCACTGATTCTTTCTGTTGACTTAGCCGACTGATCACTTCTTCTGTAAATTGTTCCCAACCTCGCTTGGCATGTGAACCCGGTTCTCCAGAACGCACAGTTAAGACGCTGTTCAAAAGCAAAATGCCTTGATCTGCCCAAGAACTCAAATCTCCTGCATATCGAATCACTTTGAGATCAGCATATAGTTCTTTGTAAATATTTTTTAGCGAGGGCGGCAAAGGGAAGTTTGCGGGAACAGAAAATGATAAACCTTGCGCTTGTCCATCTCCATGATAAGGATCCTGGCCTATAATAACGACCTTGGTTTGCTGAAAAGAACAACGATGAAAAGCGGAAAAGACTTGATGAATAGGAGGAAAAATATCCTTTTGGTCATATTCTAGCGTTAGAAAAGAACATAACTCGGAGAAATAAGGGGAAGTCAAAAATGAATTCAACACCTTTTTCCACTCATTATTCAAAGATTCAGCTAATTTTACTTTCAGATTACTCATTAGACCTATATAGGATGACAGAAGCTTTTTCAAATGGATATTTAATTTCAGTAGACACCACACATCTACCAGAAATGGAATTAAATCCTCCTTACAAACACTTTTTCTCCTACCAAATTACAATCAAAAACTTGAGTAACCAACCAGGACAGCTTGTGAGTCGTTTTTGGGAAATTGTAGATGGTATAGGTTCTAAGGAAACGGTGAACGGTTTAGGTGTAGTGGGACAGCAACCGATCATTGAACCCGGTAATTCATTTACCTATACATCGGGTTGTCCTTTGATATCCTCCATTGGTAAAATGAGCGGACATTATGTATTCCTGAATTTAGAAAATCAGGCTACTTTTAAAGTGGACATCCCTCCTTTTGAGCTTATTCCTGCCTACCACCTGAATTAATGAATCGGCTTCAATTTTATTTCAAGGCACAAACAGCACATGGATTACATTCACCCTCCATTTATGCCTTGTATTGTGAACTTTTGAATCCATTCCTGAATAATCAATTAACTTATGAACAATTAGTTGAGGAATTGCAAAAGCGTTATTCAGACGGATCAGTTATCGAAAAGTCATCCGAATTTGATCCAGCACAGATAGCTATAAATGATGTCATCCTGATCCAGAAACCCTACAAAAACGAAACTTTCTGGAATTCACTTAAGTCTCATCCTTCCGTCATTCAAACAGTAGACCTGTATGATATGGGTTTGGTGTTTTTCAAACCCATTTGTCCGAAACAGAATTTTTATCTTCGTAAAATGTAACAAAAAAGGGGCTCAAATTGAGCCCCTTTTGATTATTTGTCTGCTTTCGCAATATCGACATTTACTCGTTTGCCCTTAATTTGAGCTCCCGTCATTTTGTCTAATACTACATTCGCATATTCTTTCGGTACATCCACGAACGTGTGTTTGTTTTCGATTTGAATTTGACCTAATACATTTCCAGGGATACCTGATTCTCCAGCGAATGCTCCTACAATGTTAGAAGGAGATATTTTTTCGTTGAATCCGATATTCACTACTAAACGTACCATGTTTTCGTCAGAACGGTAAGGTTTGCCTTCGCGATCCATACGAGGACCACGAGGAGCTGAATTACGATCACCGCCTCTTTCGAAACGACCTCCGCGATCTCCACCTCTATCCCCGCCTCTTTCGAAACGGCCAGCACCACGGCGATCTCCGCCACGGTCTCCACCACCCCAACGGTCACCGCCGCCGCCTCTTTCGAAACGACCACCGCCACCGCGTTCATCACGACCATATTTACGTGAGCTACGTTCCATATCGCCTTCGAGATTCTCATCACCGAATTCGTTCTTCACGACACCCATATTCATCTTGACTAAAGCAGCCACTACTTGTTCAACTGAGAAACCTGCATGTTGCAAGTTTGGCAAAGCATCATCAAATAATTCTAAACCACCTTCTGCGATTGTAGCAGCAACACGATCAATAAACATGCCTTTCTTCACTCCCACCACATCAGAGAACGTAGGAATCACTCCTTTATCAATCTTCACCTTCGTGTAGTTCATAATCTCACGCAAACGATTGCGCTCAGAACCCACCACTAAAGTAAATGCCTTGCCAGACTTGCCAGCACGACCTGTACGACCGATACGGTGTACGTAATATTCTTCATCTAATGGAATGTCGTAATTGATTACGGCATCCACATTGTCTACGTCTAAACCACGAGCCGCCACATCCGTCGCAACTAAGAAACTCACATTTCCACCACGGAAACGATTCATTACTTGCGTACGTTGTGATTGACGTAAGTCACCGTGTAAGCCTTCCGCTGCATAACCACGCAACATCAATTCTTCTACTACTTCGTCTACACGTTTCTTTTGGTTACAGAAAATCAAAACCAATTTTAAGGAATAGAAGTCGATCAAACGTGTTGTCACTTCCATTTTCGCACGACCTTTCACATCATAGTATAATTGCTCGATGTTCACGTTCGTGATCTCATTCTTAACCACTTTAACTAATTTAGGATTAGTCAAATAACGGTTTGTCAAGGCCATAATCGGCTTAGACATAGTTGCTGAGAACAAGACTGTTTGACGCTCATTTGGAATTTCTTCCAAAATGCTTTCGATATCCTCACGGAATCCCATATCTAACATCTCATCTGCCTCATCCAAAACGATCATCGATGCTTGATTTAATTTCAATGCACGACGCTCGATTAGGTCAATAACACGACCTGGAGTACCTACTACGATGTTTGCCCCTGCTTTCAACGACTTAATTTGACGATCAATGGAATCTCCACCATATACCGTCGTCACCCAAACCCCTTTTGTGTATTTAGACAACTTCTTCATTTCCTCAGAAACTTGAACCGCTAATTCACGCGTAGGACATAAGATGATTGCTTGAACATACTTCTCAAAAGGAACAATATGCTCAATCATCGGAATACCGAAGGCTGCTGTTTTACCAGTACCTGTCTGCGCTTGACCGATGACATCACGACCTTCCATTACGAAAGGAATTGCTTCTGATTGGATGGGAGAAGCAAACTCAAAGCCCATTTCTTTTACTGCTTCTTGGATTCCTTCCGACAATGGAAGCGAATCGAAGCGAATTTTTTCACTCATTTGATATATTTAATTACGATGCCCGAACACATCCGTAATTTAACTCCTGCCGATAGCCTTTGAAAAAAGGAAAAAAGAGAGTTCCTGCGGATGTATTTAATAAACAAAGCACAAAAGTACCCCTTATTAAATTAGAATGCAATAAAATTGTACTATTTTAATGAAGAACGCTTCTTAAAGCTAAAAATGATTTCATTATTCGAGGAATTAGGCAAAGTAGCGACCGTAATTCTTTTTGGATTCAAGCCCTCACCTACTAATCGATTCTTTAACACATAAGCGTGCTCCTTCGCTGTTGCAGGCCCTTTTTCGGAAGAAACTTGGACTTGAACATCCACCTCCTTGAACTTATTTAAACCAGATGCTATTTGCTTAAATAAGTAGGTTTTTGGAGTAGATAATAATTCCGTTTTATCTGAAAACTCAAGCTCAGTACAAGCTAAATCCAGTGGAGTAACGACAGTTGAATCGGACACATACGCATGAAAAGCAACAATAATTGATTCTTTAGGAACCTGAAACGGTTTACCTTCAGGCCAAACTAACGTAGTAAGCGAATCATTTTCTGCTCTTGACGAATCTAATGCCACCTTAGTTAAACTGTCATTTAACTTAGCTAAACTATCAATAGGAATGATTTCACTCGTCTCCTCCTTATCGATAGGCGCCTCTTCGCTATTACGGTTAACAAAAAATAAAATCAAGGCAACAAAAATTGCACCTGCAACAAGGCTAATTAAAAAGATCGAGTAATTGCGTTTAGTTTTATCATCTGAAGGCGAAAAAGGCTCATCATAAACAACCGAATCTCCTTTTAGCACATCCTTCAACACCAAAATGTCAATTAAAGCTACCTGAATTTTCGTAGGTGCTAAGGCGTAAAAATCATTTTTTGTCGGTTGATAATATTCCCCAAACGATTTAAAATCCCGTAAAGCATCGTAGTCAAACTCTTTCAAGCGAAAGCCATACAACGCATAACTCAATGTTAAACCTTTTATAATCGTTGAACTCTTAGCGCCTAATTGTCCACCTAATAAAGTAGCAATGGCACTTTTCTTATCTGGCAATAAAATGCCCATCATTCCTTCGCCAAAACGATACAAAGATTCATAATCAGGCATTCCTTTTCCTGAACTCAACAACTTCGCTACCTCCTCTTGTGGTGCAGATTTAGCCAGCATAAAATTGTAAAGCGCATTGAAACGAATTCTATTTCGAAATAATTTAAGTGCACTACCTAATACAACCGCTTCAAAAGCTGGAATCAAGTCCAGTACTTTTTCTTGCTTCTCCGTGCACAAATCTGCTAATCGCTTAGCAAAAAACGTTTTTTCTTCCGGTGTTATTAATGCAAATACTTGGCTCATAAGGATTATTTCTAGCCCAAAATTACCTTATTTTTTTTATTTGCTTACCTTTGTAAGATGAAAAAGGTGTTATTTATTGATAGAGATGGTACTTTAATTGAAGAACCAAAAATAGACCAGCAAGTTGATAGCTTCGAAAAGCTCGCTTTCTTACCTGGGGTCATCTCTAATCTAAAGAAAATCACAACCAT
>JBEBBJ010000007.1:0-28980 GCA_041158445.1 Bacteroidota bacterium | reverse complement strand
CAAATCTCTTTTATCGTCTAATAATTCCTCTGCAGGAATTTCAGGGAAGGCGATGAGAATCTTTTGTACAACATCTAAGCTAGGTTTGTTTCTCCCTGAAAGAATATGAGAGATACTGCTACGAGGAATACCTAAGGTATCTGCAAATTGAGAGGCACTTAGTTTCTTTGCCTGAATTAACAATTCTATTTTAGCGCTTAGATTCATTTTTGTAAACAAGATTGTTGTATTACAAAATTAAACAAATGCAAAGGATTTACAAATCTTAATTCAAGAAAATAGAAGTTTACAAAAGTGACACACAATCAGAATGCAATGTAATCAGTTTACTTTTGTATAAACCACCAATCGCCTTTTTGAAGTCCTTCTTAGACATACCCAATTGATCATAGATATCTTCAGCAGGGCTTTTATCATGGAGGTAAAGCACACCATTATTATCTTTAATTGCTTGCAATACTTTCTCCACTTGTGAATCCAAACGTAATCTTCCTATTGGTTCCAAACGTAAATCAAGACGTCCATCTTCGCGCAAGTTTTCGATGTACACAAATGTACTTTGGCCTAATATTACATTTGTAAATATTTCATTTTTGAATAACATCCCAATTTTACAATTGTCAACTAAGCATTTTATACCTAAGTCTGTGTATTCAAATGGAACAGCTTCGATCTTTGTTCCTGCTGCAAAGCGATTCTCTTCGTCTTCGATAAAGGCTGGTAAGAAATTCTCGATTCTTGCAGAGGCTACGATTCGATCTGTTTGGGCATCTAAATAAATATAGACTAGGTAGGATTTCCCAACCACCATTTTTTGGTATTGCTGGCTAAATGGAACAAAAAGGTCTTTAGCTAAACCCCATTCTAAGAAAACGCCTAAAGGAGTAACGGATTTTACTTCTAAATAAGCGAACTGCTTAATCGTTGCAAAGGGTTTTAATGTCGTTGCAATAATTCGGTCTTCTGAATCACGGTAGATGAATACATCTATATAAGCATCGATTTCATACGTTTCAGGCACGTACTGCAAGGGTAATAAGATTTCATCCTCATAGCCATCTAAATATAGGCCAAAAGGTACTTCCTTAATGATGCGTAGATGATTGTATTCACCAATTCTTAATTCATTTTCCATAAAAAAGCCCGGCTATGAACCGGGCATTAATTCGTTGTGATGTGTTAAACGACTACGTTATTCTCTCTTAACGCTTGATTAAGCGAGGTTTTTAAGTCTGTACTCTCTTTTCTTTTGCCGATAATTAAAGCGCAAGGAACGCCATAAGTACCCGCGGCAAAGGTCTTCTGGATACTACCAGGAATCACTACTGAGTTCTCAGGTACATATCCAATGTATTCCACTGGTTCAGGACCCGATACATCAATAATCTTAGATGACCCTGTAATAGTTACACCAGCACCTAAAACGGCTTTTTTGCCGATATGTGCTCCTTCCACTACGATACAACGGGAACCAATAAATGCTCCGTCTTCAATAATCACGGGAGAAGCTTGAGGTGGTTCTAATACGCCTCCAATTCCCACACCACCACTTAAGTGTACGTGTTTACCGATTTGCGCGCAAGAGCCAACTGTTGCCCAGGTATCTACCATGGTTCCCTCATCTACAAAAGCACCAATATTTACGTAAGAAGGCATTAAGATCGTTCCTTTCGCTAAGAAAGCACCATAACGGGCTACAGCTGGAGGAACCACACGAACACCTAATTCTTTGTAGTTTGATTTTAAACGCATTTTATCGTGGAATTCGAAAATACCCACTTCTGATACGGACATTTGGCGAATAGGGAAATACATTACAATAGCTTTCTTAACCCATTCGTTTACTTGCCAGCTTCCATCTGCCTTAGGCTCAGCCGTGCGTAACTCGCCTTTGTCTACTAAATCAACGACTTTTTCAATCGCCTCGATCGTCTCAGCTTGTGAACGTAGTTCTGTATTGTCCCAAGCGGCGATGATTATTTTTTCTAGAGAATTCATAAAAATGGTATGCAATAAATGAAGATGCAAATTAATCAAAAAAGCCTTGGCTTCCCGAGATTGGACGAAATAAAATACGGGCCCATTGTCTAGAATACGGGAAAATGCTCAAAAAGTCGGGGTTAATTTAACTTTAACTTTAATAAGTCATTTAGCTGATTACCAATTAGTTACACTCAGTTGCGAAATAATATTTTGGTAAATTTTGCTAGAAAATTAGCTAAAAAGACAAGTGACATTCTGTCACTCTCCTACCCCATCGATCTGGAGCAATAATTTCTTATACAAATATGCGAAATGTTTTTGAATAAAAAACGTATCCGAGTGATTTTTGTGCAAAAATCATATAATTAGCTTTTATGCTAAATTAAAATATCCTGATTTACTTTTGTAAAATAGGCCTTGTAAACGTTTAATAACGTTTATTTAATCCTATCGTTCTTGGAATAATACATTTTAAGTGCTATATTTGGTCTTTGTATGAAATCAAATTAATTTATTCAATGAAAAAAATTAAAGTTGCTATTAATGGTTTTGGTCGTATCGGTCGACTTACTTTCCGTCGTTTATTGGAAAAAGAAAATGTGGAAATCGTTGCTATTAACGATTTAACTGACAATGCTACTTTGGTACACTTACTAAAGTATGATTCAGTTCACGGTCGTTTTAATGGAACTGTTACTTCTGATGCTGACAGCATTACTGTTAATGGTAACGTGATTAAAGCTTTCGCTGAGCGTGATCCTAAGCAATTGCCTTGGGGTGCTTTAGGAATTGATGTGGTTTTAGAATCAACTGGTCGTTTTATCGATCAAGATGGTGCTGGACAACACTTAACTGCTGGTGCTCGCAAAGTAATTATCTCTGCTCCTGCTAAAGGTGATATTCCTACAGTCGTTTTAGGTGTTAATGATGATACATTAACAGATGAAATGACAATTATCTCTAACGCTTCTTGTACTACTAACTGCTTAGCTCCAATGGCTAAGGTATTAGATGATGCGTTTGGTATCGAAAAAGGATTTATGACAACTGTTCACGCTTACACAGCGGATCAGAACTTACAAGATGCACCACACTCTGACTTACGTCGTTCTCGTGCTGCAGCTTATTCAATTATTCCTACTTCAACTGGTGCTGCGAAAGCAGTAGGTTTAGTTTTACCTCACTTGAAAGGTAAATTAGACGGAAACGCGATGCGTGTTCCTACACCAGATGGATCTGTAACTGACTTTACAGTAGTTTTAAAGAAAGAAGCTACAGTGGCTGAAATCAATGCTGCTTTAAAAGCGGCTGCTGATGGCCCAATGAAAGGTATCTTAGAATTCACTACTGATGAGATCGTTTCAATCGATATTATCGGAAACCAACACTCTTGTATCTTAGACTCTAAGTTAACAACTGCGATGGGTAACCTAGTGAAAGTGGTAGGTTGGTATGATAACGAGTTTGGTTATTCTTCTCGTGCAGCTGATTTAATCGCTCGCGTAGGATAATCTGATTAGCTTATATTGAAAAAGCCTCTCGAAAGAGAGGCTTTTTTTATTTAGTGTTAGTAGCTCTGAGGTAGTTGATGTTAAATCCTTTTTCGTAGAACATCTCTTCGAATCGCGTTTTGATGCCATAATGATCATCCATCCATTCAGAGGTATACAGATCATTTGTTTTGACGATAATTTCCCAGTCATTCTCAGCTAGCGATCCTTCTGAAAATTCAAAGAAGGGCAAAGAATCGGTTTTTAGGTGTAATACTCCACCTGGCTTTAAAATTCTTTTATAACGATTCAAAAAGGTATGGAAGGTAAGTCGACGTTTTTCATCGCGATCACGTAGACGCGGATCTGGGAATGTAATCCAAATTTCGTCAACTTCGTTTTCCGCAAAATGCTCATCGATCACTTGCATGTGGATGCGAAGAAACGTCGTATTCGTTAATTCCATTTCTCGTGCTGCTCTCCCTCCTTGTGCTAGTCGATCTCCTTTCACATCGATTCCCACAAAATTCATTTCCGGGAAAAGCTTTCCTAATCCATTGGTATATTCACCCCTGCCGCATCCAAGTTCTAAAACTAGTTGGTGGTCTTTTTTAAAGTAAGCTGATTTCCATTTGCCCTGAAGATTTCCCCAGATGGGTTTCGGGCTTTGGATGACATTGTCTAATTCGATGGCCAAATTGTATTTGGCAGTTTTTCGTCTACTCAATTTGAACGCTAATTAAAATTTATTTCACCTATTAAATACGTGCTCCCGCAAATGAGAATTCCATCAGCCGGTCCTGCCTCTGATTTAGCACGCGATATAGCTTCATTTACGTCGGGAATGACTTCTCCGTGTAGGCCTTTTTCTAAAGCAAGTTTTTGTAAGTCCAAAGCCGAGATAGCTCGAGGATTATTCGCTTGGGAAAAAATGTAGGTGGCTTCTATGGGGAATAGGGACAAGACGGAGTTTATGTCTTTATCAGCTACCATTCCTAGAATGATATATACATGGGAGAAGGACTCTTTTTCAATTTGTTGAATGATCTCGCTAACTCCGCTTTTATTGTGCCCGGTGTCAGCAATGATGGATGGCTCAGTTCCCAAAATTTCCCAACGGCCTTTCAAGCCTGTATTTAATCGAGTTTGTTCGATTCCTGATTTGATTTTGGCCGCCTCTAAAGGAATGATGGATTGAATCTGCTCACACCAAGCTAGTACGCCTCGAATGTTTTTTTGTTGGTATTGGCCTTGGTAGGGACTTTTGATGGTCATTTCTCCCCAGGTGGGACTTGTAAATGTGAATCCAGAGGCGCCTATCCGATCAGCTGCAAATTGTAGAGGGGCATTGACAGATGCGGCTTTGGCAATAAAAACCGCTGAAGTTTCCTCTTGCTTTTCGCTAATCGTAACCGGAGTATCGTTTTTAATGATACCTGCTTTTTCGGAGGCAATTTTTTCTAGTGTATCCCCTAGTAAATCCTGGTGGTCAAAACTAATGTTCGTAATCAAGCAAGCCAAGGGCTTAATGATATTAGTCGAATCCAATCTTCCGCCTAAACCTGTTTCAATGATGGCGTAATCCACTTTTTGCTCCTTGAAATAGGAGAAAGCCATGATGACCGTCCATTCGAAAAAGGAAGGTCGTACTTTTTCAATTAAGTGTAGGTGCTCCGTTACAAAAGCGGCCACCCATTCCTCAGGGACCTCGTTACCATTGATTTTTATCCTTTCCGTGAAGGAGTGCAAATGTGGAGAGGTGTATAATCCCACCTTAAATCCATGTTCCTGTAAAATAGAGGCCATAAAATGGGAGGAACTCCCCTTTCCATTTGTTCCGGCTATGTGCAATGATTTAAAGGATTGCTCTGGATGACCAATCAGGTCACAAAGTGCTTCAATGTTATCTAAACCTGGTTTATAGGCCTTTGCTCCTTCTCGGTGAAAAACGGGAAGCTGTGCATACAAAAAGGAAATAGACTCTGAATAATTCATGGAATGCCTATCTTTCTCCTACTCGGAAGGTGATAGACCCGGTCGCTTCCTTAGGACTAGGTCCGGAAGAGGTTTTGATGAATTTTGATTTCTCTATGGCTCTTTTGTATTTCTGTGCCAAAGAATTAGAGAATGAATTCTCCGCAATCACTAATTTGATAATATTACCGTCTTCATCGATTTTAATTGTAAATCGAATCATACCCGTTTCGCCTGTATCGTCTTTTACATTTGGACGGTTAGCAATTCTCCAGCCGGAGATATTTACCGAAGAGCTACCAGAGCCTTCGCCATTGCCACCATTCCCAGAATAATTGGTTGAATTATTGATGGTTCCGTTTCGGCTTCCCTTGTCTCCTATTTTACCTGCATCAGGTCCATTCGAATTTCCTCCGGGATTCGGATTCGTGCCTCTGGTTCCGTTGCTCGTGGTTTTCTTCTTAAATAAAGCGCCTTCGTCGATCTTTTCTTCGGGTTCAGGTGTTGGTTTAGTTGAAACCACGGCAGTCTTTTTCGTATTTTCCGAAATACTGACAGGACTTTTCACTACCGAGGAAATAACCGTTTCCTTTGAGCTAGGTGTCGGTTTCGCTTTTGTTACAGAAGCTACTTCCGTTTCTTTCTCTGCCGGTTGAGACTCGTCATTGTTTGGAAGGTCACTCGCTTGATTATAGGATTGAACGTTTCCGCCACCTTCATCATCTGTTCCGTAATTCACTTCGAAACCTGGTTCAGGCAATTCCAGCTTCATTTCTTCGGCAGACCAAATTTTCGCATACCAAAACAGCAAAAACAACAAACCTTGAATCACAAGCGTGATTGCTAACGCTTTGCGTTGGTTTTGTTTTTCTACTCGTTGTTGTTCTATGCGTTGGTTCATTTCTTATAGTGCCTTATAAACCCAGATATCTACTTTCTTTTCTGCCTTCAATTCGGACGCTTTTGCATAACCCGCATCCATCGAATGCTCCGTGCCTAGTGAAATTCGATAGAATTTCGTCTGTTCATTTTTTAGAATAATCTCAGCTTGATCGAAACCACGTGATTTAAACTCTTTTAAGCCTTTTTCCGCCTGCTTCAAGGATTGAAAACTAGCCGCTACCAAGTATATGACGTCCTCCTCATTAATTTCTGGCGTATTAACAGGCTCTACGACGGGTGCTTCAATTGTTTTAACAGGTAAAGTATCCACCATTGCTGGAGCAACCGTTTTCGCGGGAGCAACGTCTACCTTTTTCTCGATTTTAATCGGGTTTAGGGAACTTTGCGATTGATTCGTGGCAGGTGCTGTTAAAAAGAAGGCACCCAATCCACCAATTAAAAAGGCTAATAAGGCATAAACATAAACTGACTTGGTCAATTTTACCGGTTGATGTCCAGTTGAACTGATTTCTGGTAAATCTTCAGTCGTAATGGCTGGAATAAGCACGGGTTTCTTCTCTACTCGCGCTGGAATTTGCCCTAATCCTACTGGAAATAGGCCAAAAACAGATAAATCAGCATTAAAGTCTGGATTAGGCGAAAATGAAATACGATTTTCTTGATTCAGTGTAAAGGTGCCTAATATGCCTAATTGAACTGTACCGAAAGAGGTGAGTTCGCTTTTTAAACGTTTGCTTAGCTCAGCAATCTCTAATGACGCTTCTTTCAATGAAATGGCTCTTTTCTTAGCCCATTCCGTACTTAGTAAGCGATCATCCGTTTTAAGTTTCTGATTAAAAGCAACATACTTTTTCTTTGGATAAATTTTTCCCTCCTGTTCATTGAACGTAAAGTCTTTTGCATTTACGACGAAACCACCCAATTGCGGAATAATCACGCATTCGTGTTCGTATAATAAGTGCTCAAGAAAGGAATAAAATTCAGTCATTATTAGAATGAGTATGCTAGAGTTGCTGTAAAGTTAAAACCTTGTGTCGGATAAAATAAATATCGTTGGTAATTTTTTCCTAGGATATTATTTGCTGACAAAGAGGCAGTGAATTTCTCCGTAATCGCATACTCCCCTTTTACATTGATATCTAGGATGTTATCCAAGGTGCTTGCTTTTTGAGTTCTTGGATTAAATCCATATAGGCCACCTAAATAATATAACTCAGGTAATACATTGAATTTTGGAAGTACTTTAATCGTGTTTTTTAAGGCGATTTGGATATTAGGACGGTGGTAGGCGTATAATAAATTTCCAAGGTTAGCGTAATTCGTATATTGAACATTCAGATCGGATTGAATTTTGTCTGTAATGGACATCTTTACATTTGCTTGTAAATCAAGAACTGAAATAGCGGCATCTGCATTTGAATAAGTTATATCGAATTGGGATAAGTCTGCAGCAGATGAAGTAAAGAAGGCCATTTTAGTATAGTCACCGTAGGAAGCTTTTAATTCATACGATACGTTTCTTTCATTGCTACCCATTAATCCACCAGAGACCATCCATTTTTGCTGCGTATTTTGAAGTGTTACAGCTTGTGTTAGCCAAGGGTTAATTTGTAGGCTGCTGTGGTAAGAATTGAATTGGGTATTTCCTTCTAGTCCTGCAAATAATCGGATAAAGTCATTTGCTCTATAACGAACTTGTACATTCGGATATAAGCGTAGCTCATCATCTTGCACCGCATTTAATCCAGCAACTAGGTTCAAACGAGGTAAAACATCGTATGAAATGCTAGGCTGTAAGCGGAAGAATTGGCGATTAGTGGAGGTGTTGCTAGTAAAATTCGAAAGGATAGCTTCGCCATTAATACGTAAAGTAAGTCCTGAGCTGATGGCATAGCTTGATCGTACATAGTTTTTAAATAACCATTCCTTAGGAGCTAGATTTCCAGATAAAGAAGAAAACTCGGTTCCAGCTTGGTAGCTAAACTTCTTACCTTCTGTTGAGCTGTAAATGTCGCCGTTGAACTTTAATTGGTCATAATGAACTCCATAGGCATCTTCAGGAGTATTCGCTGGAAAGCTTTCTTTGCCGTAGAAATTAGTGGCCGTACGGCGGTAATCAAGCGCCCCTTTTAATAAGGCTTTTGACCAAAGCGATTGGCTATACACCTTTACTTCATTCTCAGAACGGCTAGAAAAGGCATTATCCGTAGGTCCGTTTGAGTTTGCATCGTGGTTGATGTAAATTCCTCTTGATTCTTTTTCAGTCGGATTATAGCCAAAATGGCCATTTAGAAGGGTATGACCATAATTACCCGCTCCGATTTTAATGGAGTTTTTTGCCTTAGCGCCGTAAAGAGATTTTAACTCCTCTCCTGCTCTTGGGCCTATAATGTTCGTTTTAATGCTCGGTAATAAGAGGGATTGCGGCTTATCGATCGCAAAATCATAGTCTACTTTGTGATCCTTACTATAATCCGGTACTTCATTAAGTGCTTCGAAAGAGCGACTCATCGTAGGTTGCACTTCGATTTTACGCACTTTTTCCGTTACGAATTCTTCGTTTTGAATGGTACCTTCCTTCTTCTGTTGACCATAACTTACGATGGAAACCAGGCTTAATGAGGATGCAATTACGATCTTAAATGGGAATCTCATATGCATTATTTAGGGAAATAGGTTTTCAAAAGGGCTTTTGCTGCTTCTACGCTTTCTTTGTCCTCTGAATTATCAATGATGGATTTTAAAGTTGCTCTTGTTTGAGCTAGGTTTTTCAACTCGAATAAGTTTTTAGCTAACAAGAGATAGGCCTTACCTAAGGTAGCATCTGAAGCCTCTGCAAACTCATTTCTGAATTTATCTAGGATCATTTCATTCGAGGTGGCATAATTTCCTTTCGTGTTATTCAATTGAATGATATCGAGGTAAAGTAAGGCAGCTTGTTCCACGCTTTCAGCCTCTTTTCCTGCACTTACTTGGAACTCTTGGTAGGCAATCAGGGCTGAATCTAACTCGCCTAATTTTAGGTAAGATTCTAAAATACGTTTGTTTGCGCGTTGAATCACGGTAGAATCAACCCCTTTCTCTTTTAATAGACGGTAATGACCGATGGCTGGTGTGTAAGCTGCTGAATCAAATTCGATATCAGCTACTTTAGCAATCACTGAATTAAGCGAAGGATGAACGTTTTGCTCAATCACCTTTTTATAGAATTCGAAAGCTACCGCCTTGTTATTTGATCTATTCGCCGCATCTGCGATAAGGTAAGTTACTTCACTTACTCGTTCATCTGCTGGGAAATGAGCCACGAAGTTTTTCAAAGGTTCGATTGCCTTATCGTATTTCTCCCCTAAATAGATTCCTTTAGCAGCTTGGTACTCTAAATCTGTTTTTTCCTCTTCATTTAAGTTCCCATTTTGGTACATACTTAAATAAGCCGTCATTTCCTCAGGTCGTCCTACCCCATTCAATTCTTCCTGTAAACCAGCCACTGCATCTTTGGCAAATGCCTCTTTTGCATACTTTTCAATCACGATTTTATAATCAGTGATCGCTTTTTCTGGTTGTTTCGCATTTGAATACGACTGAGCTCTTTTTAGAATCGACTCAGCGTAGTATGGACTATTCGGTTGGTTATTAATCAGTTCGGTGAAACCATCAATCGCCTCTTGGTATTTGCCCGTGCGGAAGGATATCAAGTTTTCTTGGAAGCTAGCATCGTCTCCAAACTTCGTGTTCGGATACGATTTCTTTAATAATTGGAAAGCTGCTTTTGCTTCTGCATCGCGTTCTAAATAGACAAGCGTGATCCCTTTTTGGTACAAAGCATAATCTTTTTCCGTCTTAATATTTTCGATAGCTTGATTATAATAGGTCAAAGCTTCGCTGTAGTTCTTAGCAACTAAATAGGTATCTGCTAGACGTAAAAGCGCGTTTGCATTCGCTTTGCCTGTTGGATTAGCCTTTAATTGATCTACATAGGTTTTAAAGTATGTATTCGCATTCGTGAATTCCTTAACAGAGAAATAGGCATAGGCGATACCGATGCGGTTTCTTTGTAAGAAATCTGATGAATGTTTTCCACTTAGCAATGGCTTGTAGATCTGAATGGCCGCTTCGAAGTCTTTTAATTGAGAAAGACATTCCGCTTTACCGTAGGAAGCTTCGTCTGTCAAATTTTGATTCGCAGCCTGTGCAATCGCTTGATCGAAATAAGTAATTGCTTCTTTGTATTGCTCCTGATTGTAGGCCTTAATTCCTAAATTGTAAGTTAGGGTTTGATAGGCTACTTTCATCTCCTCTGAAACCGGAATGCCTGATTTGATGAGGGTTGTCGCTGGTTTTAAGGCAGGTAATTTAAGGATGGCATCTGCCGCAAAGCTTTGGTATGCTGCAGTGAATGAACTTTTCGGATAGGTTTTTCCAAATCGCTCAATGGCCAAAAGACTCTCAGACCACTTACCTAAATCCACAGAAATAGAGATCGATTTAAATTGTGCTTCTTCTTGTTGTGAAGCATCGAATGCAAGGGCACCTGATTGAGTGAAGCTGGCAGCAGCCTCCGTTTTCTTACCTAGTTTTAAATAGGCTAATCCTTGCAGATAATAGGCTTTTTGGCCTAATGAATCCTGTTTTAATAGACCAGAAATGGCTTTGATTGCCTCTTCGTATTTATCAACTGAATACAAGGCATAGCCTTTTTTATAGCTGGCTGCCTCATTTTTATGTTCTTTTAAATAATCCTCAAAGCTTTTAGCTGATTTTGCGTACAAGCCTTTCTTGAATTGAACCTCAGCTACTAATAAGGCCAAATCCGGGTGTGTTGAGATGATAGGCTCCGCATATTTTAATAATTCATCCCATTGAGCCGTTTGTTGGTAGGAAGAAATTAACCAATAAGGTAGGTCTTTGCGGTATTTTGAATGGCCGTTGGACTTCTTGAAATCAGCAATCGCGTTTAGGTAGTTTTTTTGCTGATACTGAATCACACCTGCATAATAAGCTGCAGAAAAGGCATATTCCTCGTCTGGATCTGTTTTTACTTCATTGAATAAGGCTAAAGCATTATCAAAATCCTTTGTTTCAAAATAGGCAACTCCTAATTTATACCGAGCCTCAACATTCCCCAAAGATGAATTTTCTAAGTAGCGAATAGATTTAGCGTAATTAGCGATATCATAGAAGTACAAACCAATTTTTCTGAACAATAAATTGCTCTGAGGGCTATTCGGGTGATTTAAGTTGAAATGATACCCTAAAACGTCAATTTCTGGTTGATTTAGATAAAGTGAGCATAAAACTTGGTAGTATTCCGCTAGAATTACCTCATTTTTTTGCCCATCCGATTGTCTGCTTAAATAATTAGCGAATTCTTCGCGCGCTGCCACATAGTTCGCAGCTTCAAAATACTCTTTTCCCTGATTGAAATGAATCAAGCTATTCTCAAAGGCAATAGATTGCTGGGAAAATGACGAGAAAGTTAGCGAAAGAAATAAGACGAGGCAGTAAAAGGATGATCTAAATACCATAGGTTTATTGTCAATTATCACGACTAAACAATAATACGATTTTTATGTTAAATAATTGTCTAGTGATTTAGAATTATTTGGAAAAAAATAGCATATGCTAGACTATACGGCTGATTTTTATAATTTTACTAAAATCTATTTCTCAACAAATATTCCAATGAATTTAAAACTTCTATTATTCAGTGTTCTTGTGTCATTCTGCACGCTAGCAGGGCCTATCAAGCACCAAATTAGTATGTCTGAACCGTTTTCTCATTATTTTGAGGTTAAAACGACGGTCGATGTCAGTAAAGAAACCAATTTTATTGACCTTAAAATGGCTGCTTGGACGCCAGGATCCTATTTAATTCGTGAATTCGCGAAAAATGTGGAGTCCGTTACGGCTGAATCTAACGGTCAAAAAATCGCCATCTCTAAGATCAATAAAAACACCTGGCGCGTTGCCTTGACGGCGGGATTGAAGCAAATTTCGGTTCATTACCGTGTTTATGCTTATGAAATGTCAGTTCGTACCTCGTTTTTAGATGATGCGCATGGCTACATAAATCCAGCGAGTGTTTTGATGTATGCCCCAAAATTCGCTGCAGGACCGCAGGAAGTGAGCATTATTCCACACAAAGATTTCAAGAAGGTTTCTACCGCTATGAAAAATGTAGGCGGCTTCAATTACATCGCGAAGAATCTAGATGAATTGATCGACTCCCCTATCGAGATTGGAAATCACAAGGTTTGGGACTTCAAAGTGAACAATATTCCTCATCAAATAGCTTTTTATGGTCCTGCTAAAGTTGATTCTGTGAAATTTTTAGCGGATGTGCAGAAGATGGCTGAGGAAGCCCAAAAAGTGGTAGGAGAACATCCTTGCGATCATTATTTATTCATTATTCATAATTTAAATCGCGGTGGTGGCGGTTTAGAGCACTTATATTCGACGACTTGTCAAGTCACTCGTTCTAGCTATGAAACGCCGAAAGGCTATCAAGGTATTTTGAACCTATTAGCGCATGAGTATTTCCATTTATGGAATGTGAAGCGTATTCGCCCAAAGGCTTTGGGACCATTCGACTACGAAAATGAGAACTATACACACAATTTATGGTTCTCAGAGGGCATAACGAGCTATTATGCAGACGTGATTAATCAGCGTACGGGATTAGTTTCTACAGCGGATTATATCAAAGGATTAGGCGACGATATTTCTGGAGTGGAAAATACGCCAGGGAATCAAGTGGAATCTGCTGCTGAATCTAGCTGGGATGCTTGGATTAAATATTACCGTCCGAACGAGAACTCGCGTAATTCAACGGTTTCTTATTATGATAAGGGTTCTCTTTTAGGAGGCGTTTTGAACATGTGGATCATTCAGCAAACGAAAGGGGCTAAATGTTTAGACGATGTATTTAAGTTTTTATACCAAACTTATTACCTAAAAGCGGGTCGTGGATTCACAGACCAAGAATTAGAGGATGCCTTTTCTAAAATAGCGGGTGCATCAGCCAGCGATTTCTTTAAGACGCACATTTATGGGGTGAAGACACCAGCGTATGCTTCTCTATTTAAGGCTTTTGGCTATCAATTTACGGATGCGAATCTAGCTAAAACAGTTCCGTATATTGGTGTGACTGTAGCAGGTGGACGTGTAACCTCCATTTATAAAGGTGGTGCAGCGTATGTGGCCGGCTTAAATGTGGGTGATGAAGTGTTAAAAGTGAACGGAGCTGATTTTCCGGGAATCGATAAATTACTTACTGACAAGAAACCGGGAGATTCGTTAGTCTTCTCAGTAAAAAGAGACGGAATTGAGCGTACCTTCTTAGTGGCTGTGCAACAAACTCCATTAAAGGCTTTTGTAATTGAATCGGAGGCTAGTCCTTCAGAGGCGTCATTGAAATTACGCCACAAATGGTTAGGAGGTAATTAAAAGGTATGTTTTGCCATTTCGGCATACATATTTTTGAAGGTCTGTAAGACGAAATCTTGAAAGGAGGAGCTGGATACCAGCTCCTCTATTTCTTTTTGGGAGGAAAAGTCCAAAACAGAATACTTGTAGCTCTGCTCTAAATGTGGAGTCTCGAACTTCACAATGTATTTCGAATTCCACTCAAAAAGTGAGATTCGCATCTGTGGATGGGTTATTTCCTTGATAAAATGCATTAGTCTTGAATGATTTTAACGCTTTGGATCTTATCTCCTTCACGTACTAAATCGATTACCTCTAATCCTTCTACTACTTTACCAAAACACGTGTGGCGACGGTCTAAATGTGCCGTATTGTTACGTGAGTGGCAAATAAAGAATTGAGAACCACCTGTGTTAGGTCCACGGTGAGC
This sequence comes from Bacteroidota bacterium, assembly GCA_041158445.1. Taxonomy (GTDB): domain Bacteria; phylum Bacteroidota; class Bacteroidia; order Cytophagales; family Spirosomataceae; genus Aquirufa. The sequence goes on along the minus strand of JBEBBJ010000007.1, from coordinate 14,775 downwards.
CATGGATAAAACGCCACGATCATGGAACTGATTGTTTCCTGATAATTCACAAGGAATCGTATATCCTGGACCACCTGCTCCTGTTCCGTCTGGGCAACCACCTTGGATCACGAAATCCGCGATAACACGGTGGAATGAAAGACCATCATAAAAGCCTTTTTCAGCTAAGTCGATGAAGTTTTTAACGTGGATAGGTGCATCCTCTGTGTAGAATTCGATTTTCATTAACCCTTTGTCGGTTAACATTTCTGCGTATGCCATAATTTTACATTTAATTAAGCTACAAAGATGCGAATGAAATTTGAATTATTTAAATTGAACTTTCTTTTAGATCGATGAAATACCTACTATTCTTTTTTGCCTCCTTCTTCCTTTTTGCCTGCAGTAACTCTTCTGAAGAGGAAAAGCGGGAGTCGTCTGCGTTCTTCTTGCGAGGTAATGCAAAATGGAAGGAAAAAGAATACCACGAGGCTATTAAATGGTATTCGGAGGCGATTGAGAAGCGTCCTGATTTCTCGGATGCGTATTATAACCGAGGTTTAGTCTACCAAAGCTTAGAGAAAAATGACGAAGCCTTAGCGGATTTCTCCAAAGCTGTTGAATTAGATCCCAAATTCGCCCCTGCCCTTTTCAAGAAGGCCGAAATGCTGCAGACCTTGACTCGTTTTGATGAAGCTTTAACTAGTGTGGATGCGCTGGTGAAGACTTTCCCTGATTCTGCGGCTAATTGGACTTTAAAAGGCGATATTCTGTTGCAAAAAGAGGATTTAAATGGCTCTCTTGCCTCCTATGAGCGTTCTCTATCGATTGATTCTTCACTAGTAGAAACCTTGATTAATAAAGGGGTGGTTTTACAGGAGATGAACGAAATTGATCTTGCGGAGCAGGTATTTCAAAAAGCCCTTAAAACGGGTAAATACACCGATTTGCTGTATAATAATTTGGGTTATTTAGCCATACAGCGGATGCAATGGGATTTAGCGGCGTCTTATGTGAAGAAAGCGCTGGAGAAAGATCCTAAGAATGAGTTGTATTTGAAGAATTGGGCCAAAATTCAGGCCAAATCAAGCCTTAAATAAGGCCATATACTTTTTCAATTCCGCTGCATTTTCGATGGAATTCGTGTGAATTTCTAATAATGCTGGTCCCTTATTGTTGAAAAAGGCATTCAGATCTAATTCTTTCTCGTTTTTTGCTGAGAAATAGCTGATATGCGCATCCTTTGCCGTATTCTCGGCTGTAAAACTTTGCTGCGTTTCCATGAATTCATCTAGTTCTGGGAGATCTTTTGCCCCTTCTAGATTTCGGAAAATGCCACCACCCCCATTATTGAAAACGATGATGCGTAAATTATTCGGGATGTATTTGTTCCAAAGTGCATTCCGATCGTATTGAAAGGCCACATCTCCGATTAACGAAATACATAATTTATCCGTTTTTTGGGCGGCTCCTACCGCCGTACTTAAGCAACCATCAATTCCTGATGTACCCCGGTTTGAAAAAACTTCTGTTTTAGTGAATTTCGCCATAGTCCAATTTATGTACCTGACAGCCAATGAATTAGCCACATGCACTTCTGCCTCTTGTTTTTCAATGGCTTCGGTGATCGCTTGGTAAATATGGATTTCTGTCCAATTTTTTTCGGCAAAAAAGGCTGATTGCTTTTCCTCGACAGCTATATCCCAAGCCGTCCAGTTTTTCTTCGTCCAGTTTACGCCTGCTAAAAAGTTTTCAGCGCTCGTGTTAACTACGTGGCTTAAACACAAGAAGGGATCCGGTCTTCCGATGGGATTAGGATGAATGAGCCAAGATTGCTTTGGCTTGTGTACGCGCAAAAACTGCTTAATTCGCTTGGAAACGAATGATTTACCGAAATGTATGTGTAATTCGGGTTGCAGAGAAGGCCAATTAGATTCGTCTGCTAATAGTAAATCATGCGCAATCGTACTCCCACAATTTGACGTGGCATCCCCTATGACAGGAATTCCATAGGCTTTCAACGTTTCGAAGATCGAATTGTCTTCCATTTGGCCTACTGTCACGAGAATTTTCTGCGCTGAAGCAATTTCTTGGTTGAAATAAGCAAAGTCAACTCTATAATCTTTACTCTCTACTCTATACTCTCTCCTTTCTGCTTTCGGTAAAATCTCTCCTGGAGAGGGGTAAAACGGCTCACTAATGGGCACATTAATCTGTACCGGACCTTTCGGTTCCGCTAATGCTGTCACCGGAGCTTGAGTACAATCATCTGTTTCGAAATCATAAAAGGCCTTGGCGTGCTTTCCGAAAAGGTTTTCTTGGTAAATAGTTTGGCCATCCCATTGTCCAATCCATTCTTTGGGGCGATCTGCCGTTAAGACGATTAATGGAACTTCTTGGAAAAAGGCTTCCACTACGGCTGGAGCAAAGTTTAAACCCGCCGAACCAGAGGTACAGCAAAGGATGACAGGACGACCCGTTTTTAAGGCTAATCCTAGGCCAAAAAAGCCTGCTGAACGTTCATCCGCAATGGAGTAGCACTTGAATCCGCCGTGGCGGGTTAAAGCAATCATTAAAGGTGCATTTCTGGATCCAGGGCATATAACTGCCTCATTTACACCTTGTTGGTATAAAGAGTCTACTAGTTCGATGATGCCTTTTGGAAATGCCATAGCAAAAAAAAGCCTCATAAGAGGCTTTTAAAATTATCCAAGATAAGTTTTTAGTGCTTTGCTTCGAGAAGTGTGTCGTAAACGACGGATCGCTTTCTCTTTAATTTGTCTCACACGCTCGCGAGTTAAATTAAATTTCTCACCGATCTCTTCTAAAGTCATTGCATGTTCGCCATTTAAGCCAAAATACAAGGTAACTACATCTGCCTCACGTTGAGTTAAGGTAGATAAAGCGCGTTGTACTTCACGACGAAGTGAATCGTTGATCAAACCAGAATCTGGTTTGTCTTCAGAATCGTTCTCTAATACGTCTAAAAGGGAGTTTTCTTCTCCTTGAACAAAAGGTGCATCCATTGAAACGTGACGACCTGAAATCTTCAACGTATCTACAACTTCACCCGTAGAGATCTCTAAAACCTCTGCTAATTCTTCTGGAGATGGCTCACGCTCAAACTTTTGCTCTAATTCAGAGAATGTTTTTGAAATCTTGTTCAAAGAACCTACTCTGTTTAATGGCAAACGTACGATACGAGATTGCTCCGCTAATGCTTGAAGGATCGATTGACGAATCCACCAAACCGCGTAGGAGATGAATTTAAAACCACGTGTTTCATCAAAACGTTGTGCTGCTTTGATCAAACCTAAGTTGCCTTCGTTAATTAAGTCACCTAAGCTAAGACCTTGGTTTTGATATTGTTTTGCAACGGATACCACGAAACGAAGGTTCGCTTTCGTTAAACGCTCTAATGACAATTGATCCCCATCGCGAATTTTCTGCGCTAGGATTACCTCTTCATCCGGAGTCAATAAATCGACTTTACCGATCTCTTGAAGGTATTTGTCTAGAGATTGACTTTCCCTGTTGGTAATTTGTTTGCTAATTTTTAGCTGTCTCATAAGATCTTACAACAGAATGAAAGCGTCACGCACGAATGCGCGACGCTTGGATAAACATTTTATTATTCAGCTGATGCAGCTGGAGCCTCTGGTTTTTCTGGCTTAGGTAAAAGAACCTTAGCAGATAAACGGAATTTGCCCGTTTTCTTATCTACTTCGACTAATTTAACCTTTACTTTATCTCCTTCTTTGAAAACACCGTCCATCGTGTCGATGCGATCCCATGAAATCTCAGAGATATGTAATAAACCATCTTTACCTGGTAAGAATTCCACGAATGCTCCGAATGCTTGAATATTCTTCACTTTTCCTTCGTAAATCTCTCCTACCTCTGGTAAAGTAACGATTCCACGAACCATGCTAACCGCTTTCGCCATCGCATCTCCGTTCGAAGAGAAGATACTTACGTATCCACCATCTTCTTTTTCTTCAATCGTAACCGTAGCACCTGATTGCTTTTGGATATCTTGAACTACTTTACCACCTGGTCCGATTACCGATCCAATTTGGTCTTTCATGATTTTGATAACCGTCGCACGAGGAGTTTGAGGTTTGAAATCTTCTCTAACGGCAGGAATCGCCTTCTTCATCTCGTTTAAGATGTGTAAACGACCTTCTTTCGCTTGAGAAAGAGCTTCTGCTAAAACTTCGTAAGATAAACCTTGAACTTTGATGTCCATTTGGCAAGCCGTGATACCGTTTTCAGTACCCGTTACTTTGAAGTCCATATCGCCTAAGTGATCTTCATCACCTAAGATATCAGATAATACAGCGTATTTACCTGTTTTTGAATCAGAAATTAATCCCATCGCGATACCTGAAACGGGCGCTTTGATTTTTACACCTGCGTCCATTAAAGCTAAAGTACCCGCACAAACTGTTGCCATTGAAGACGAACCATTTGATTCTAGGATATCAGAAACGATACGAAGAGTGTAAGGGAAGTCTTCCATTTTAGGTAAAACCTTCTTAATCGCACGCATCGCTAAGTTTCCGTGACCTACTTCACGACGACCTACCCCACGGTTTGGTTTAACCTCACCTGTAGAGAAGCCTGGGAAGTTGTAGTGCAACATAAATTTGTTGTACCCTTGTGTCATCGGTTGATCGATGATTTGCTCATCCATTTTCGTACCTAAAGTAACGGTAGTTAATGATTGAGTTTCACCACGAGTGAAAACAGACGAACCGTGTGGTGTAGGTAAATAATCTACTTCACACGTGATTTGACGGATTTCATTCAATTTACGACCATCTAAACGGTAACGCTCTTGCAATACTAATTGACGAGCTGCTTCTTTTTCGATATCGTGTAAATAATGCTTCGCTAAACCGATGTTTACCGTGTGATCTTCAGGTAATGAAGCGATAAATTCGTCTACGATTGCCTTGAAACCAGCTTTACGCTCATCTTTCTTCGGATTAGCTAACTTAGCTACCGCTAAATACTTCTCGTAGTAGTTTTTCCACAATTCAGCACGCAACTCTTCGTCGTGTGTTTCGTGTGAGTAAACACGCTTTTCAGTCTTGCCACAAGCTACTGTCAATTCGTTCAATGCTTTACATTGTAATTTGATAGCGTCGTGAGCGATACGTAAAGCCTCTAACATTTCAGTTTCAGAAACTTCGTCTCCTTCACCTTCTACCATTAGAATGTCGTTCTCGTTAGCCGCAACGATTAATTCTAAGGAAGCACCTGCTAATTCGCTTACGCTTGGGTTTACTTTATATTCACCGTTGATTTTCGCTACGCGAACCTCAGAGATAGGACCATTGAATGGGATATCTGATACGGCCAAAGCTGCAGCTGCCGCTAAACCGACAAATGCATCTGGTAATACTTCTGAATCTGCTGAGATCAAGTTGATTAAAACTTGCACATCTGCGTGGTAATCATCTGGGAAAGTAGGGCGCAATGCGCGGTCTACTAAGCGAGAGATCAAAATTTCATAATCAGAAAGGCGAGCCTCTCTTTTTAAGAAAGATCCTGGGATACGTCCGTTAGACGCAAATTTTTCTTGATAGTCTACTGATAAAGGAAGGAAATCTACTCCTTCTTTGGCCTCCTTGTTAGCCACTACAGTAGCTAACAACATCATATTTCCTGACTTAATAACGACAGCTCCGTCCGCTTGCTTGGCTAATTTGCCTGTTTCAATCGAGACTTCTTTGCCGTCTGGCATTGAAATATGCTTTGTAATGATGTTAAATGACATACGTTTTTGAATAAATTTCACGCAACCTCGCGTGATTTAAGTTTTGTTTGAACGATTCAAACGTTTACAGCGGGGGAATAAAAGAGGGCTCCATCGAAATGAAGCCCTTTTTTTATTATTTACGAATACCTAATTCCGCGATGATCGCACGGTAACGTGAGATATCAGTACGAGTTAAGTAATCTAATAAGCTACGACGCTTACCTACTAATTTCAAAAGTCCTAAGCGTGTGCTGTGGTCTTTCTTGTTTTTCTTAAGGTGCTCAGTCAAGTGATTGATTCTGTAAGTGAATAACGCAATTTGCGACTCAGCAGAACCAGTATCGATCTTAGACTTTGCTTTACCTTTTGCTTCGAAAATTTCTTGTTTTTTCTCAGGTGACAAATACATCTTTTACCAGTTTTAAGTTAAAATAATTATTGAATTTGCAAAAGTACTCTTTTTATTACGAATAAGCAAGCGAATTAAGCAGCTGTTTTTGTGCGTACCAGTTTACTTTTTAATCTGTCCCAAACTACCTTATAGAAGTCTGTTTCAAACAAGCGAGAATCGGCCAGAGCGATCTTCAGGAAGTAAGCCCCGATTAATGCCAAAACAGCATTAGCCAGCCACGCTCCTACTTGCAGGATTAAAGCACCTTCTTTGGCCATCTTATCTCCTTGCTGGGTAAGAATATATAATAAGATGAAGAAAGAAACCGCCACCACGACTGGCACACCAAATCCCCCTTTCTTAATAATAGCACCTAGCGGCGCACCGATCAAGAACATCACAAGGATAGCAATCGCGTTCGTAAACTTGTGGTGCCATTCCAGATTCGTCTTGTTCAATTTAGATTCATAGTCTTCTAAAATCGCTTTATTCGTCTCACCGGCGGTAATCATATTTTTCGCCTGTTGCGATGCGAGATCAAAAGGCACGGGATTTTTAGCCGCTAATCCCTTCTTTAGGCGTGGTTTAATCCAATCTGTCTGTTTGAAAAACTGAATGGTCTTCTTCACCGGGGTTACATGGTATAGGAAATTGGAAGCGGTAGATTTGAAAAAGCCCTTTTTAACGACGCTAATCGTGTTTTGCAACGAATCAGCATCATCAGCTAATTGATTGTTGTTGCGCATAATCTCGTGGTGAGCGAATTGTTGTTCATCCGTTTTTTGGAGATCAAAAACCGCCAAAGACATCACCACTTTACTTTTCTTAAAATCATGCACGGCTAATTCCGTCGGATTCACCACCGATCCTTGATCCGCATCCTCTAAATAATCCTTTCCATTAAACAATTCAAAGACTAAATACCGCTTATTCAGGATCGTATACATTAAGGCAGAATCCGCTAAGGTCACATGGCGATTCCCGTCATTGTTGGTATGATCATAGATAATCAGGTTTTTCAAGGATTTATTATCTGGGTACTTCTTCCCTACTTTAATGGAATAACCGGTCAAATCCGTATAAAAAATGCCCTCCTTGATATTTAAAGTCGTTTTTGTCGTCTTGATATCATACAGTAAACTCCAGCCTTTGATGTTTGCCCAAGGCAGAGCCACATTCATAAACCAAAACATAAAGAGGCTCAAGAATACAGTTGACACTAAAATAGGTCGCATGATTCGAAAAATGGAGATACCCGCACTCTTCAAGGCTGTCAATTCGAAATTCTCCCCTAATTTCCCGAAAGTCATTAAAGAAGAAAGCAAAACAGCCAAAGGCAGTGCCAGCGGAATCGTAATTAAGGAGAAATAGAAAAACAGCTCTACGTAGACAAACGCGCCTAAATCTTTGCCAAATAAATCAGCAAAGTAAAACAACACTAAACGCAATAGGAAAATAAAAATGACAACGAGAAGTGTCAAAGAAAATGGACCAAAAAACGCCTGAAGTACTAATTTATCAATCTTACGCATCCTAGCTCCCTACTATTTCTTTCAGTTTGTCGATTAAATAATCCCATAATTCGGCTGCATCTGCATCCGTTTTGAAGGTAGATGCACCATCAATCACGGTTAAATAGGTCGTATTAGAAACCTCACTTACATCCAAGCTCATCTCGATAATGTGCTTTCCAGGTTCTGAATCACCTCTTTTGAAGTCAAATTTGACAGATTTATTCGCCTTTGCAGGTAGAACTAGGGCCGGATGATTTTCATTATCCCAGTAAAAGTGTAATTCTGAGCTACCGCGAACAATCACCTTGTCAGCAAACCATTGTTGTAATCCAGATGGACTACTTAAATAAGGGAAAAGCACCTTAGGTGACGCTTTTAACTCATATTCAAAAGTATAAGGAGTTTGTGACATATTGACTGCGGATTAAATTACCTGTAAAACTACCTGTGAACAAAGGTATTAACTCTGGGCTAAATCCCAAATCCTGTGCAAAATTAATAAGTATTGTGAAAATATTTGTGTTCTACGGACGGAACGCTTACCTTTGCACCATAATTTGGCGGGGTAGCTCAGATGGTTAGAGCGTTGGATTCATAACCCAAAGGTCGGCAGTTCGATTCTGCTCCCCGCTACTAGAAATCCCTTTATGGGATTTTTTTATGCCTATGAACAAGCCCTCGTTTGATGTAATCTTTATGGAACTGGCTCAGAATCTGGCGCTTCGTTCTCATTGCACCCGCGCTCAAGTGGGTTGCGTATTAACTAAAGATACCCGTATTATTTCCATCGGTTATAATGGTCCACCAGCTGGAACGCATAACTGTGACGATGAATTTGGCGAAGAGGGTTGTCCTCGCGATTCCAAAGGAAGTTGTTCACTTGCCTTGCACGCAGAGCAAAATGCGATTTTATACGCTTCTAAAAATGGTGTTTCTGTCGAAGGATCCACCATTTATGTGACCTTATCCCCTTGTATTTCCTGTGCGCGTATTATTTACAGCATGAAAATCAAAAAAGTGATCTTCTTGAATTCCTATGCGGCCTATAAAGGCTTAGCTTCGGATGAAGGAGTTGATTTCTTGAGGAAGTTTGGGGTGGAAGTGGTGGCTTATGCGGATTTGATATCCTAAAAGAGTATAGATTATAGAGTAGAGATAAGAGAGTATATATTAATGGAAAAAGGCGCAATTAGCGCCTTTTTTCATGTTTTCGAGAAATTATCTATACTCTCTACTCTATTATCTATAATCTCCATTAATAATAGCGCCTCTTTTTATTAATGATGCACCCCACCCTCACCGTGCACGTGGCCGTGAGCGATTTCATCTGGAGTCGCTTCTCTGATTTTTAAGATCTTTCCTTGGAACATCAAGGTTTTCTCAGCTAAAGGGTGGTTAAAGTCCATAGTAACTGATTCTCCTTCGATGGCTACGACTAAACCTTGCATGCGGTTTCCTTGATCATCTGTCATCGGGATGAAGTTTCCGATTTGAAGGATATCGTCTGCTGTTTGACCTTCTGCTTGGAAGATGGATTTAGGTAATTGGATGATCGCGTTAGGATCAACGTTACCGTATGCGTCCTCAGCGGAGATGCTGAAATCGAAGGTATCGCCTTCGTTTAAGCCCAAAAGGTTCTTTTCAAACGCTTCTGGAAGACCGCTAAGGCCGTGAATGAATACCATTGGCTCATTTTCGTCCACGATTTCAACCACATCGGGTTGTCCGTTTTCGTCTGGGAAAGCTAATTGGTAAGAGATGAATACAACGTTATTTTGTGCAATTGGCATATTTGAGCTTTTTTTTGCCTGCAAACCTACGGGAAATACTTGAGATATTTTTCCATCCCTTTCGTTTTACCTATTTTTGTTTAAATTAATTTCCACATGCAACAAAGCGCTTCTGAGGTTTTAAAGGATATAAAGCAGAAAAAACTGGCTCCTATTTATTTGTTGCATGGCGATGAGCCCTACCTAATTGATCAATTAGTGGATGCTTTTGAAAAGCAGGTGTTGCCAGAGGATCAGCAGAGTTTTAATCAATTTGTGCTTTTTGGAAAAGACCATAGTCTCGGTTCCATAATTGCCACGGCGCGTCGATATCCGATGATGGCGGAGCGTCAGGTGGTCATTGTGAAGGAGGCAGCCTTTATTGAGGGAATGGCGAAGGCAAAAGAAAATGCGAAGAGTAAGGATGATGATTTGAAGGTTTGGGAAGAGTATTGTGCAAATCCGACGCCCTCTACCCTGCTAGTTTTAACGGTGAAATCCTTGCTTTCTGATAAATCAAAGGTGTTTTCTGCCCTGGTGAAGCACGGAGTAATCGTTACTTCGAAGAAGGTTTCGGAGGATAAATTGGGGGCTTGGTTAGTGGATTATTTAGGCCAAAGAGGGATCAAAATTCAGCCTTCCACCATCGAGTTGATGGTTTCGTATGTAGGTGCTGATCTATCTCGTATGGCACATGAGGCCGATAAATTAGTAGTGAATGTGCCTGCTGGTTCAGAGGTGGGGTCTACTGAGGTAGAAAAATACATCGGGATTAGTCGGGAATACAATTATTTTGAGTTCCAAAAAGCCATCATCCAGCGCAACACCGAAAAAGCACAGAAAATCGCTTTTCATTTTGCTGAAAATACCAAGCAAAATCCAGCAGCACCCATGCTGGTGTTGCTTTTTAACTTCTTTTCAAAAGTCTTACAGGTACACGATGTAGGAAATGTGTCAGATGCCGAGATTTCAAAGCTCATCGGTGTGAACCCTTATTTCGTGCGTGATTACACGACAGCGGCAAGAAATTACCCTTTGGCGAAGGTGGTTCGAATTATCGAGGCCATTAAAAATGCAGATTTGAAAGTAAAGGGAGTAATTGGTAGCGCGGAAACGGATCGCGAGATTATTTTGGACTTAAGCTTCCAGATCTTACATCTCTAGTTAATAGGCAGAAAATCATCTTCCTTCACATAGCCTTGCTGATTTTCAATCAAGCTATACACCCAAATGTCTCGGTTAAACCAATAATTGATTCGATTCCCCTTCTTTAATAGGCGTTCTACAGGAGCTGCGGAAGAGGGGAAGTCGCGCATATAGGACTTGTCTTTGGTAATGATGCCATAATTTAAGAAGCCCGGGAAATTCGCAAAAAGGCCAATAAACACGATGTATAGGATTAAATACGTGAATTGACTGCTTCGGATGCTTTTTTTCTGAAACACAGAATAGGTCAAAACACCCGCAGCATAGAGGGCAATCAGCAGTAAGAATCCGATAATCCAGGAAAAATATTTAAAGTATAACCAATAGATTTGATCCCAAATACTCATCTTAAAGCCGTTCAAGCCCTGCTTCTCTCCTATTTCCTCTAATCGTTTCGAGATTTCTGGTCTGGCATTCGTCGCCTGAATGCTGGATAAATAGTATAATTCCTTTAGCCAGTCGTTTTTTACTTTCGCGATGTAGGCTAGTTTTAATTTAATATTTTCTGAATCCTGCGGTTTGGTCTTTAAATGAGAGACGTAAATTTTCTCTGCACTCAAAAGTCTATTCGCTTTAAACAAAGAATCTGCTAATGCGAGTTGATTTCTATCTATTTGGCTATAAGCCCTTTGGCCAAAACCCAAAAGAAAAATAAACAGAAATGTAATTTTATTTAGACGAATGACTTGCATTATTTAAAAAAGGGTGCTAGTTTTGCACCGCAATAAGGGGAAAAAGTTACTCTTTTGCAAACGAAGGTCAACCAGTGGTTGAACTTCCTTTCGGTTCCAGAGTGGACCATTTTACATATACAATCTTCGGATTGAATGATTCCGTAGCTCAGTTGGTAGAGCAATACACTTTTAATGTATGGGTCCTGGGTTCGAATCCCAGCGGGATCACCAAATTACTAAATAACTCACTGAAAATCAGTGAGTTATTTTTTTTGTATATGATTTTCCACCATATTTTCCACCAAAATCTTCACTCCTGATCTCATATAGTTTTTTCAAACTATTTTTTCTCATTTTTTATCGTTTTCCTCCACTACTTTATACTTATATACGAACTCATTACAAATTCAATCGTGAAGGTGTTTGAATCTTTGAGTTAGAGTGGTATGAAATTAGTGTGTGGGGTTTTGACCCACACCTTTTCCCACACATGAAATTGTATCTAAAATCCTTCGGTACTAATCCACCATTGTTTGAAATAACATAAACGGAGGGGTGGATTCCAATCAGGTAGAACCGAGGTAAGATTGGAATATGGAGGAATAGTGTGAATACTCCTGGTGTTGAACGAAAAACAACACATCACCCCCACCTTCACTCATTACTTTTTAGATAGTGAGGAAGGTGGGGTGTATCCCTCTAACAACACATAATACTAAATACTATGAACAAACCAATACTAACAAAAGAAGAGATAAAATGGATGATGAATAATATGAAAGAAGTCGTATCCGAATTAAGAACCAAATCAGAACTGGTAAAAAACTTCTATCAAGAATTAGAAATATATAGAGTAAACAAGGATAGAGTTGGGTACGACAGAATGTTCAGTAAATTAATGAAAAGAGAAGAGGATAAAATAAAGTTAAATGGAAGAAAGAATAAGTAAACAAGAGTTAATGAAGATGTATAAGGTCAATAGAAGTACCATAGAAGAGTGGAGAAGAAGATTTGGATTACCGATGATAGAAATATCAACTCACAAGAAATACATCCGTAAAGAGGATTTATTGAGGTGGGAGAATCAGATGAAAGAAGGAATGTGTGAATTGGAATTAAATAATTCAGGTATATCATAATTGAAATTTGATATACTCCTGATTAGAAATCGTCAAACCTATGATATCCGTATTTTAATAGACAATTCATTGTTTTATGATATAGGATACCCTTACAATGGAATCTTTATTCCATCAAAGTATCAAACCATCTCTCAAACTTCTTCCGTTCAGTTTCAGAATATGATGAAGTACTTTGAATACCACTTGAATAAACATTTGAGAAACCTACCATATCAAAATTCTTCTGTCCAATAATTAACACAGATATTCTAGAACCTTTACCCGTGTTATCTTTTAAACACAAAACAAGTTTTTTGATATTCTTTTCCTTCATTTTCTTTTTAAACTCTCCTATTTGAGAACCCAATTTGAAAATCTTTAAGAAACTATCAATATCGTATCCTGAACCATCAATATAAAATTCATATGTATCATAATACTCCAAAATTTTACCTTTTACACTTTCTAGGGGTATATGTTTTTCATTTGGAATTCCCTCCATTGTAGTCCACAACACTTGTTGACCATGAACATCTGATGATTTAATTAAACCAAAAAGAACCAAAAAAACGATGTAGATAATCTTCTTCATATAATTATTTATTTAAGACTATTGACAAATTATTAAAATTAAAAATTTATTCAAACTATAATTTATTGAGTGAAAAGAAAAAGATGGAATCGAGAGACTCCACCTTTAAAATCTATCTGTAACACTAATCTTGTGTAATTTAAAAAGTATAATCATTTGAAATTTAAAACCTCACAAATAACCAGTTTGTTTATAATCTTAACTGATTGAATACACTAGGATTTGAGATAAAGTACCTAATCATCCTCTCTTTGTTCTCCTTCTTTTCAAAGAATTCATAGAGTTTTGTACTTGTATCAAGGGTTTTTATGTTCTTATCCTCATATATCTTCTGAATCTTATCCTTCTTATTAGATTCGGTATTATCAGAAAGAATCACATTTTGAAAATCCTTATCATTTACAATATCAGAAAGGAATTTCTTTGAACTTTCTTCTGTCCCCTCTGGAAGTTTTCCATAGTATTCATTTATCTCATTTAAGATTTGAGATAACAAATCAAATTCTTCCTCATTCCTACCACTACCATCTCCGTATTTATGAGGTTCGAATTGAGTATCCTTCTCTTCTAATGAGATATTAAGTTTACCCCTAATATCAAGGTTTATAGATTCCAAATCAATCAAATCCGATACATCTATTCCACCAAAACCTTCTACTGGGAATTTCTTTCTTACATTTTCAAAGTAAATGTAAAACTTCTCTAATTCCTCATTATTGAATTGATGAATCATGGATAGGTATCCATACAATTTACAATAATTTGATATCTGACTTCTTGACAAATCCCTTTTCTCCTTATCTAACTCCTTCCATCTTTCAATAAACAAATTGAGATTAGTTTGAAGTTTTGAATCATCTCGTTTTTTGGAAAAGAAAATTACTACCCAATCATTCACCTCTTGTGGAGTAAATAATCCATAATTTCTAACCTTATCAAGGATATCATATACAAGATTTGGGTCTGTTTCTTCTGAAAGTATCGTGGTTTGATAGAAGTTTTGGAATGATTCCTGAATAGTTTCCACTTTGTTAACAAAATCCAACACAAATGTATCCTTCTTACCCCTTGTTCTACGATTCAAACGAGATAGGGTCTGAACACATTGAACCCCTTGAAGGGATTTATCTATAAACATCGAGTGAAGTAAAGGTTCATCAAACCCAGTTTGGAACTTATTACAGACAATTAAAACCCTATACAGAGGGTTTTTGAACCCAATTGGTATATCAGTACCATCGAACCCGTTTTCCTTGTTTAAAGAGGTTTCTGATACCTTCTCTCCGTTATATTCTATCTCACCACTAAACCCAACTAAACACTTTAAACGATTTTCCAACCCTTTTTCTTTTAGTTGTTTGTTCATTTCCACAAAGAACTTAACAGTATCTTCAATTGAACGAACAACAACCATCCCCTTACCTCTTCCCTCAATTGACTTAACCGTGGTATTTAAAAGGTGTTCGATGATTATACTAACCTTTCGTGATATTGTTTCAGGGTTTGAATCCACCCATTTAAGGATTTCCTTCTTACCTCTACTTTCAGGTAATTCTACATCCTCCTCACTCTTACCCCTTAATTTGAACCATCTTTTAACTGGTGTAAACGATTTTAGTACATCCAAAGTAAACCCTTCACCTATGGATTGTTTCATCGTATAGGTATGGAATGGTTTCTTTTGAGTAGTTCCCTCAACAGGTGTACCAAAGATTTCAATAGTGGAAGGTTTTGGAGTTCCAGTAAATCCGAAGAAACTGAT
>JBEBBJ010000006.1:0-31522 GCA_041158445.1 Bacteroidota bacterium | reverse complement strand
AACAAGTTTGTTCGCTAAATCTTCCGCTGAGTGATTCGCAAAACCTGAACTAATGAGGAGGGTCAGTATTTCGACCAATGTTAATTCCGCAGCTCCTAGACGAGCTAATTTCTCCCGGGGTAAATCTTCCTTTTTGACCATTTTCATGTCTGAAAGGTAGACCTTATAAACGAATAAACCCCTCTTGTGGAGGGGTTTATCACTATCTTGATTATCTAAAATTAAGCAGCTACTTTGTTCACTAACTTAGCTAATTTAGATTTTTGATTTGCAGCTTTATTCTTGTGGATGATGTTCTTCTTAGCCAATTTATCTAAAGAAGATGAAACTTGCTTGTAAAGCTCGATCACCACTGATTTATCAGTCGTCAATCTCAATTTCTTGATTAATGTACGAGTTGATTTGTGTTGGTAACGGTTACGTAAACGCTTTGCTTCGTTAGAACGGATACGCTTTAGTGCTGATTTATGATTTGCCATCTGTTAAATAAAATTCTCTTTTTACAAAATTGAAATGCAAAAGTAAGTAATATGAACATAAGTAGCAAGACTATCCTTAAAATTTTATTATTCTCCTGTATGGCTTCAGTCGTACATGCGAGGACTACCTGGGGATTTTTTGGACATCGGAAGATTAATTTACTCGCTATTTATACCCTCCCTCCTGCTTTACATCTATTCTACCGAAGGCATCAAAAGGAATTACAAGAATTGGCCGTTTTGCCTGATGCAAGGCGGTATATCTTAGATGAGGAAGCTGCACGGCATTATATTGATCTAGATATCTACGATCTAAACAAAGTGAGTTTTAGCACCTGGGAGCAAATGTTGCGTACAACCTCAGAGGATTCGTTACGGAAGCATGGCATCGTTCCTTGGCATATTCCTATCATATACCAACGTCTAGTGAATGCCTTTATCAAAAAGGATAGCCTACAAATTATCAAATTATCCGCAGAGCTAGGTCATTATGTAGCGGACGCTCATGTTCCTTTACATACGAGTTCGAATTATGATGGCCAAAAAACAGGACAAAGTGGCCTGCATAGTTTTTGGGAATCCCGTATTCCTGAACTTCTAAGCGATAAATTAGATCAATTTAGCGGCCCCGCGACCTTCATTTCGAATGTACAACAGAAGAGCTGGACATGGGTGCTAGCTTCGCACAGAGAATTACCCCATTTGTTTGCCATGGCTAGCAAAATAAGTCAGTCGATGAAAGAAGCGGAAAAATATAGTTTCGAACAAAAAGGTAACACTTTGATTAAAACACCAAGCCTAAAATATAGTCTAGCTTACCACAAAGCCTTAAATAAACAAATAGAATCTAGGTTTATGGCCTCCGTTCAACATGTGGGTGACCTCTGGTATTCTGCTTGGTTAACTGCAGGCGAACCATCTTTCGAATAAATTTTGCAATTTTGCAAAATGAACACCAACCCATTTATTCAATTAAAACCAGGAAAAGATGCACCCGTTAAGCGCTTTCATCCCTGGGTATTCTCCGGCGCAATTGCGAAACAAAGTCCACAACTGCAAGACGGTGATTGGGTTAATGTGTACAGTTCACGTGAAGAATTTCTTGGAACAGGCCATTTTCATAACGGAAGTATCGCTGTAAAAATCATCTCCTTTCAAGCCATTGAATCGAAGCAAGCTTTTTGGGAGAATCGCATCCAAAACGCATGGGATCTACGTGCCTTATTACCTTTGGAAAAAACCAATGCCTTCCGTTTAATACACGGAGAAGGGGATGGATGCCCTGGCTTAATTATGGATTTATACAAGGATGTACTTGTCTTTCAAGCCCATACGATAGGAATGCACCGCGACCGTGATGAAATAGTGGAAGCTATTAAAAAGGTATTAGGAAAGAAAATCAAGGCGATCTATGATAAAAGTAGAGAGACATTACCGACCGAATACGCGCAGAATTGCACGAACAGCTTCGTATTTGGTGAGGTAGCGGTTCCATACAAAGTCCAAGAGAATGGAATTTCATTTTCGATTAACTGGATTACAGGACAGAAAACAGGCTTCTTTATTGACCAGCGTGAAAACAGAGCCCTCTTAGCAAAATACGCCAAAGGTAAATCCAATGCCAATATTGCTTTAAATAAAATGCAAGACTTGCAGCATGAAGCCATTGTGGGTGAAACCCTACCCTATTTAAAGGCTAATGAAGATGAGTTTGATATTATCGTATTAGATCCACCGGCGTTCGCTAAATCCATGAACGCAAAGCACAAGGCTTTACAAGGTTATCAAAAGATCAATGAATTAGCGCTACGTAAAATCAAAAAGAATGGGCTCTTGTTTACCTATTCTTGCTCACAAGTTATTACGAGAGATCTATTCTACAATATGCTTGTAGCCGCTGGAATTGCGGTAGGACGTGAAATTCAAGTGATTCATCAGATGACACAGTCGCCTGATCATCCGATTAACTTATTCCATCCAGAAAGCAATTACTTGAAAGGATTCGTTTTAAAAGTATTATAAACAAAAAAGGCAGCCCGAGAGCTGCCTTTTTTTATAGATAACAAAACCTAGTCCACAAAACGGAACAAACGGTTCCAGCGGATAATCTTCCAAAACTCTGACGAGAATAAACTTTTGTTTGAATCAATAGACATCCAGACAAAGAACGCTTTCCCTACGATATGATCTGAAGGCACAAAACCCCAAAAGCGTGAATCAGCCGAATTATGGCGGTTATCACCCATCATAAAGTAATAATCTTGTTTGAACGTATACGATGTTATCGCTTTCCCTTCAACCGTGATTTGGTAGCCAGCAATCTTTACGTCTTTATTGCCTTCGTATTTCTGAATGGCTTCTCCATAAAGCGCCACATTAGCCGGCGTCATCGGAACCGTTAAACCCTTCGCAGGCACTTTTAACGGACCATAAAAATCACGGTTCCACTTAAACAAGGTGGTATCATGTGGGAAAATATCCACAAAAGTGACTCCTTTAGGATCTTTGAAAAGATCCTTATCAAAGGTTTTAGGAAAAGCTAAGGCTTGAATTTCATCCACCATCGCCTTTGACGTATTCATTTTATAGCCCCAAAGCACATTTTGCGAATCTGGTTCCGCTAAAGGCAACCAATCCGCTGAATCATAACTAGCGTCTGGGGAATTGCGAATGCCATATTCTTCAAAGAATTTTTCATCCAAATTCTCTTTCGTCTTCATGAAAACCGGATGCTGCATGCGAACCGGATTCTCCATGGCCTTGCCATTCACAATCACTTGTTGATCGCGCACCTCTAATACATCCCCAGGAGTCGCTACACAGCGCTTAACATAGAAAGTACGCAAGTCTACCGGTGCATCCCCATCCTCTTCAAAATTAGGCACATTAAATACAACCGCATCCCCTTGCTTCACAGAAGAGAATCCAGGAAGGCGATAAATAGGCAAATCTAACCAGCTTAAATAAGAAGGGATATTCGTAAACCAAATCTTTTGATGCGTTAATGGCAACTGTAAAGGCGTCTTAGGCGTACGAACTCCATAGTGTAGTTTACTCACAAATAGAAAGTCGCCTACCATGAGGGAACCTTCCATGGATGGAGTAGGAATGGTATAGGCTTCAAAAACAAAGAAGCGAATTAACGTGGCTGCCACGACAGCAAAAGCCACAGAATCTAACCACTCTCTGAAAGCTGATTTTTGTTTTTTTGGTGTTTCTTTCGTCTCCTTCATCTTATTTTAACATATCGTCCATACCTAGGACTCCTTTTTTATCTTTAACCCACTCAGCTGCGATCACGGCACCTAAGGCAAAACCCTCCCGGCTAAATGCCTCGTGAGTGATTTCGATTTGATCTACTTTGGAAATATATTTTACTGTATGCGTTCCAGGAATAATCGACTCTCGTTGCGACCAAATAGCCACTTCATTCGCAGCTGGAATTTCATTATTCACCCATTTGTCTTTCGCTGGATAGGCATCAATAATGCCCTCTGCAATCGTAATGGCCGTTCCGCTAGGCGAATCCTTCTTTTCTAAATGATGAATTTCATTCGTGTAAATATCGTATTCCTTTTGTGGCGACATTAACTGAGCCAGCATCTTATTCAACCGAAAGAACAAGTTTACACCGATCGAATAGTTAGAAGCATAAAAGAAAGTGGAATTCTTTTCTTTTGTCAAAGCCTCAACCTCCGCCTTCTTCTCTAACCAACCCGTCGTTCCACAAACCACTGGGATCTGTTTATTTATACAAGTCAAAATATTCGCATATGCCGAAGCTGGATTCGAAAACTCAATGGCCACATCCACATCAGCAGCGCTTAAAGACTGCAAATCTGCTTGATTATCGACATCTATCTTGGCTACAACTTGATGGCCACGACCTAGCGCTAAACGCTCGATCTCTTTGCCCATTTTACCGTAACCGATTAATACTATTTTCATCTTTATTTAAAATTAAATGTTAAGGTGAGGCCGGATACCAAACTTTGGGAAAAAGGCTGGTAATCAACCGTAGGCTTCACTTTAAGACTGATATCATCCGATACATCAAATGTTTTCAAATGAGCACTCACATTCGCGTCCACCACATTCAAAGTCCAGGCTAACACCATACCAATGTAGGTATAATCCCTATTTCTGCGATAACCATCCGTTAAACGCTTCAACTGATTTACATCTAAATCACGAATTGTCCCATCCTCATAAGGTACCGCCACCGTGGTGGGAGGTTTATAGGTAGGATCATCCGGATGAAGAGAAACCTGGTAATAATACCCTCTGTACTTTGAATAGCGAACATCATTCCAGTTCGCAATCATTCCCAAAGAAACAAAGGCTCCCGCCACTAAAGGTAACTTCCAATATTGTCGATTGTACAATTGTCCCCAACCTGGAATCATTAAAGACTTAAGCGTTGCTTGTCGAGGAATGATTTTATACGGTTTAACTACCGGTTTCAATTGTACCGTATCCTTCACATCCTTTGCGTGTAGGCCTATCGGCAAAAGCAAAACTAACAGGAAGTACCTTAAGTACATTATTGAACCTTGTTAAGAATGGTTAAAAGCTCCTCTTTCGTTTTAAAGCTTAATTTAATTTCTCCCTCCCCTTTCTCATTTATTTTCAATGCTACTGGGGTTTTAAAGAAAGATTTCAAAGTCGCTTGCCAAGCTTGTAAATCTTGGGCGGAAACCTTTGTTGTGGTAGAACCAGTAGCAACTGTATCTATATTCCCAGATTGACGAACCGCATCCTCTAAACGACGAACAGACCAATCTTCTGCAATGGCTTTCAAAAACAAGGCATTTTGCAAACTTGCATCCTCTAAGGAAACTAAGCAACGCGCATGACCCATTGACAATTTATTATCACGAATCGCCACTTGAATATGAGGTGGCAACTTCAATAAACGCATGTAATTCGTAACCGTGCTACGATTTTTACCTACTCGAGCGCCTAAGTCCTCTTGCTTTAAATCACATTCCTCCATCAATCGCTTGTAGGAAAGGGCGATCTCAATAGCGTTCAGATTCTCGCGCTGAATGTTCTCAATCAAGGCCATCTCGATCATCTGCTGATCGTCAGCAGTTCTTACATAGGCCGGAATAGTTTTCAATCCAGCTAATTTAGATGCTTGAAAACGGCGCTCACCGGAGATTAACTGGTATTTTTTGGCAGAAACCTTACGAACCGTAATCGGTTGAATAATACCTTGAACACGGATCGATTCGGCTAATTCTTGTAATGCCTCAGGAGCAAAATATTCGCGTGGTTGAAATGGATTCGTTTCAATTAAGTCCAAAGAAATCTCATCCATTAAATTCACCCCTTCTAGGCTTCCTGCGAAATCAGATGGATGACGAGATTGTAGTCCACCTCCATCAGAATCCTCTAACAAGGCACCTAAACCTCTACCTAAACCCGTTCTCTTCTTTGAATTTTCTTGCTTTGCACTCATATATCTGAACCTAGTTGGTCACTAGCAAACCATTCTTGCGAATAATTTCTTTGGCTAAATTTAAATAACTAATGGCCCCCTTACTATCCGCATCATGCAAGATGGCAGGTACACCAAAACTAGGTGATTCCGATAAGCGAATATTCCTTGGAATAATCGTCTCAAACACCATATTTTTAAAGTGAGAATTCACCTCATTCACCACCTGATTCGATAGACGTAAACGCAAATCATACATGGTTAACAAGATTCCCTCTATCACTAAGGCCGTATTTAAACGCGATTGTATAATCTTAATCGTATTCAATAATTTGCCTAATCCTTCTAAGGCATAATATTCACATTGCACAGGAATAATCACCGAATCTGCAGCGGTAAGGCTATTAATGGTTATTAAACCTAAAGAAGGTGAACAATCCATAATGATAAAATCATACGAATCCTTTACAGCCTCTAATGCCTCTTTCATCTTTCTTTCCCGGTTATTTAGATTAATCATTTCAATCTCTGCACCGACTAAATCAATGTGGGAGGGAATGATATCTAAAAAGGGAACTTCGGTAGGTAAAATGCTATCCTGTACGCTAGATAGACCTACCATACATTCGTAGATACTGTTTTTAACTTCTTTCGGATTAAAACCTAAACCAGAAGTTGAATTCGCCTGAGGGTCCGCGTCAATCAAAAGGGTCTTAAACTCAAAAGCAGCTAAACTCGCAGCTAGATTAATGGCTGTCGTTGTTTTACCTACTCCCCCTTTTTGATTTGCAATCGCGATAGTTTTGCCCATAGGATGTTTAACGAAATGAATTAACAATATTACAAAAAAGGTTTCACATCTATCTCGAAATTCTTGTATCTTGTCACGAAAAATTCAGCAAACCTATATGTCAACAACTAGTACCTCACACCCGAAAGGCCTTTATTTTCTGTATTCCACGGAGATGTGGGAGCGCTTCAACTTTTACGGAATGCGCGCCATACTTTCCTTGTTTCTAGTTAGCGCCCTCTCTTTCAAGCAAGACGAAGCTGCCATCTTATATGGTGGATTTTTAGGGCTTAGTTATTTAACCCCCATGCTAGGCGGTTATATATCTGACAGATACATCGGAAATCGTAACAGTATCATCGGTGGTGGTTTTGCCATGGCCATAGGCCAACTTTTATTATTTAGTTCAGCCAGTACATTTACCTTAGATGTTCCCTTCGCTACGAAATTAATGTGGGGAGGATTGTTGTTTTTAATCTTAGGCAACGGATTCTTCAAACCCAATATTTCCTCGATGGTAGGCCAGTTGTATAAAAAAGGAGATAGCCGTTTGGACGCCGCTTTCACCATTTTTTACATGGGAATAAATACGGGTGCCATGCTAGGCATGCTTATTTGCCCTTGGTTAGGGGATGTGAAAGTGGATGGAGTTCGCGTGATTGAAGCCTTCAAATGGGGCTTTTTAGCGGCGGGTGGAGCGATGTTAATCGGTACCATTTTATTCATCTTTCTTAAAGGGGTGTTTTTGAAAGCTCCTGATGGAAGTGATATTGGTTTAGCGCCTACCTTTAGTGAAACCAAATCAGCTGATGCTGAAACGGAAAAGGCTGAATTCTCGACTCAGTCCATTGTTATCTCTAGTGCCTTATTCATTGGTTTAATCATCGGGTTTCATTTTTTATTCATCACAGAAGTACCTAATCCGATCAAAGACTGGATTTATCCGGTCATCTATTCTGCGGGTATCAGCTTAGCTTTCCTGATTCTACAGGATAAGACCTTGACCAAAATAGAGCGTGATCGCATCTGGGTCATGTATTTTGTGGCTTTCTTTGTCATTTTCTTTTGGGCTGCTTATGAGCAAGCTGGATCCTCTTTGACCTTTATTGCAGACCAGCAGACGGATTTGAATTTCTTTGGTATTATGCTACCACCTAGTTCCGTTCAAAACGCGAATTCCTTCTTCATTATCATCTTAGCCTTCCCATTCTCTTGGCTTTGGATGCGATTAGCGAAAAGAGGAATTGAACCTAATTCACCAGGAAAGCAAGCGATCGGGCTTATGCTTTTAGCGATTGGTTATTTAATCATCGCATTAAAGGTGAAGGATCTTGGATCAGATAAATTAGGTGTAATTTGGTTATTCATCATGTATTTATTCCACACGATGGGGGAATTAAGCCTTTCTCCGATCGGATTATCCTTAGTGTCTAAGTTAGCGCCTAAACGATTCTCGTCTTTATTGATGGGGGTATGGTTTTTAGCTAATGCAGCAGGCTATGCCTTGTCAGGAACGTTGGG
The DNA here is from genome assembly GCA_041158445.1 of Bacteroidota bacterium. GTDB lineage: Bacteria > Bacteroidota > Bacteroidia > Cytophagales > Spirosomataceae > Aquirufa. The sequence goes on along the minus strand of JBEBBJ010000006.1, from coordinate 23,289 downwards.
AGCCCTTTTACCTCCAGCAACCGCGGTAGCAGGTCAAACAGTCTTCCCAAGCTTCTTAGGTTTCGAGATTAAGAATCTCTATGATTTTTTCATTGTATTTGTAATAATGGCCGGAATTGCCTCTGTAATTTTGTTTGGCCTTGCCAATGGTCCACTTAAACGTATGATGCACGGCATCCGATAATATGAATTCACACGATCATCATTTACACGAACAGCACTTAAAAAGCTCCGATTTCATTACTGACGTCGTGATAGGCATGTCCGATGGACTAACAGTTCCTTTTGCCTTGGCTGCAGGACTTTCAGGAGCAGTAGCCTCTGCTAGCATTGTAACAACGGCAGGTATCGCTGAAATCGTGGCAGGATCTATTGCCATGGGCTTAGGAGGTTATTTAGCAGGCCAAACAGAACAAGAGCACTACGAAGCAGAATTAAAACGCGAGTATGAGGAGGTAGAGCGCGTACCGGAAAGAGAGAAACAAGAAATTAGAGATGTATTTGCGGATTATGGTTTGAGCCCAGAGGCACAAGAAATTGTTGTTGAATCGATCTCAAAGGACAAAGACAAATGGGTCGACTTTATGATGCGTTTTGAGCTAGGACTAGAACGTCCAAACCCAAATCGCGCTAGAAATTCAGCCCTAACTATTGGCGTTTCGTATATTGTAGGCGGTTTCATACCGCTTCTACCCTACTTCTATGTAGAAAAACCGCAAGACGGCCTACTCTATTCGGCTGAAGTAACCATTTTAGCTTTACTTATTTTTGGCTATTTCAAAAGTAAAGTAACGGGTCAAAATCCCATCATCGGATCCCTCAAAGTAACTTCCATCGGAGCCGCAGCCGCAGCTGCCGCTTATTTTGTTGCGACCTTATTTCAATAGGCTGACACCGTATCATCGCCACGGGAATCTGCACCGCCTTGTAGATTCCCATTAGGCAATACAAGAATCCCTTCTACTAAGCCGATAGCAGAAACAGGTGAGATAGTATATCCTTTCGTTTGCAAACGAATTTGTTGTTCCTCAGAAAAACGTTTCGGTTCAGCTGTGATTTTCTCTGGTAACCATTGGTGGTGAAAACGCGGATATTCTACCGCTTGCTGCATATTCATCCCCATTTCTAGTGTATTCAACACTACTTGGAAGACGCTAGTAATAATAGTGGAACCACCTGGAGTCCCCACCACCATCTTTAATTGACCATTTTCCTCCACAATAGTTGGCGTCATGCTAGACAGCATACGTTTGTTTGGTTGTATCTCATTCGCTTTGGAGCCAATTAAACCATACAGGTTGGGTGACCCTGCTTTGGCAGAAAAATCATCCATCTCATCATTTAACAGAAAACCAGCACCACCCACAAACACCTTACTTCCATAAGAATTATTTAAGGTCGTAGTGATCGAAACCGCATTTCCTTCTCCATCCACGATACTATAATGTGTTGTTTCTGGGCTTTCATAGCCTGGAAAAGTGCCTGCTTGGATGGATGAACTTGGAGTGGCTTGTGCAAAATTCAGACTTGACATTCTATTTGTAGTATAGGCCGGATCAATCAATTCGTTCACCGGTACTTTTACAAAATCAGGATCGCCAAGCCATTTAGAACGATCCGCATATACGCGTCTCTCTGCTTCTACCATCACTTGAATCGTCGAATCGGAGGTGGGGCCCCATTTGTTTAAAGAATAAGGAGCCACCATTTGCAATAATTGGGCTAATGCAACCCCTCCACTACTTGGAGGCGGCATCCCAATAATCTGGTAATTCTTGTATTTACTTTTAATCGGTGTTCTCCAAACCGCTTGGTAATTCTTTAGATCCTTCTTCGAAATCAAACCATTTTGAGCCTGCATTTCTTTCACAATGAATCGAGCTGTTTTACCTTTATAAAAGCCATTAGCTTTTTTGGTCATGATGCGCTCTAAGGTAGCCGCAAGGTCACTTTGGACTAATAGATCCCCTTGCTTCCATTCTTTACCATCTGCAGACAATAAATAAGTTTTGCCTGGATTTTCTTTTAGAAACTCGGTCCGTTGGCGATTTAAACCTCTTGCTTCCTTTTCTGTTAACAATAACCCATTACTTGCAAGATCAACAGCAGGCTTCACTAATTCTGCCCAAGGCAAATAGCCTAATTTATCATGCATTTCTTGCATACCTGCTACAGTCCCCGGCACACCTACCGAGAAAATACCCGTCATTGATTTACCTGGAATGATATTCCCGTTTGGATCTAAATACATATCTCTACTCGCCGCAGAAGGCGCTTTCTCTCGATAATCTAACGCTTTTACATTTCCAGATTTATCTCGGTAGACTAAAAAACCTCCTCCACCAATATTGCCTGCAGATGGGTGACAAACGGCTAAAGCAAAATTGACAGCCACAGCTGCATCAATCGCATTACCACCTTTTTTTAAAATAGCTAAACCTATTTCCGAAGCGGCAGGGTGTGTCGAAACGACCATGCCTTGCTTGCCTTCGATAAGAGGCTTTTGTGTATTTTGAGCAAATACAGAGAAAGAAAGAAGTAAGAGTATAAAATACTTAGTCATTCGAATGAGGTTTTGTAATGAAACGACAAATTAATAGAATCTGATGATTTACTAACATTGCGATAATAAAAATATAATTTAACTTTGTGATTATTTAAAGAATTTTTCAATAAAACGTAGACTAACAGTGGATATTTTCGAGAAGGTAGCTAATAACATGGGGCCCATCGGTGCACATGCCCATTATTCCCATCATTATTTTTCATTCCCAAAATTAACAGGTGAATTAGGCCCTAGAATGACATTCATGGGCAAAGAAATGCTAAACTGGTCTTTAAATAACTATTTAGGTTTAGCAAATCATCCGGAAGTTAGAAAAGCAGATGCTGATGCTGCAGCAAAATACGGTTTAGCCTACCCTATGGGGGCACGTATGATGTCTGGAAATACAGATGAACACGAAGAATTTGAGCGTCAATTAGCTGAGTTCGTAGGTAAGGAAGATGCGTTTTTATTGAATTACGGTTACCAAGGCGTTATGTCCTTGGTCGAATGTATGGTTGACTACAAAGACGTTATCGTTTATGATGCAGAGTCTCATGCTTGCTTAATAGATGGTATTCGACTTCACAAGGCCAAAATGGGCCAATACTACAAGTTCAATCACAACGATATGGACTCATTGCGCAAAAACTTAGAACGTGCAACTAAAATCACGAATGAAACCGGAGGTGGAATTTTAGTGATCACGGAAGGTGTGTTTGGGATGTCAGGTAAGGTAGGATCTTTAGATAAAATCGTGGAAATGAAGAAAGACTTCAATTTCCGCTTATTAGTTGATGATGCACACGGATTTGGTACGATGGGTGACCATGGTAAAGGAGTGGGTGAATACCTGAATTGTACAGAAGGAATCGATTTATACTTCTCTACTTTCGCAAAATCAATGGCAGCGATCGGAGCTTTCATCGCAGCGCCTAAAGAGATCATCATGTATTTAAAATACAATATGCGCTCTCAAACCTACGCAAAAGCACTTCCAATGCCATTTGTGATTGGTGGAATGAAACGCCTAGAGTTGATCAAGAAACACCCAGAATTAAGAGAAAAATTATGGGAAAATGTTCGTGCCTTACAAAAAGGACTTAAAGACAAAGGTTTTGATATCGGTGAGACACAGTCTCCTGTGACACCGGTATTCTTACATGGAGAATATGATATTGCAGCAGTGACTAAATTAGTTCGTGACCTTCGTGAAAACATGGGAATTTTCTGTAGTATCGTCGTTTATCCAGTAGTTCCAAAGGGTCAAATCATGCTTCGCATTATCCCTACATCTTCTCATACCTTAGCAGATATTGAATACACATGCGATTGTTTTGCTGAAGTTCAGAAAAGATTGAAATCTGGCTATTATGCGCAATAATTGATTGATTTAACGGTATTTTTAGAAGAAATTGTATTTTTTTGAACTTTTTTTCTGTTTTTTCTTGATTTTAATTTGCATACAATAAGTTTTTTACTAAATTTCGCTTATTAAAGCTCATTTAAGGGCATAAAGACAATCTAATATTATTTACACAACCTAAAAAACAAATTATCATGAGTAGATTTGCACAAGTAAAGGACTTAATTTTATCTTTAGAAGGAGATTTCGAAAAATTCTACGATAAAGGAAATCAAGCAGCTGGTACTCGCGTTAGAGGTGGTTTACAACAATTGAAGACTTTAGCACAAGAAATTCGTACTGAAGTTCAAAACAAGAAAAACTCAGGAAAATAATTTTTCCCCTCTTGCAATAAAAAAGCCCGATTTTCATCGGGCTTTTTTTATGTTAAAACAATTCGTTGTGCATGGCTGAGGCCATACCATCCACCATTAGCTTTCCTCGTTCAAGTTCAAAGACCTGCGTTGATATTTCAGCGGTATGTTTAGCGGGATTCGTACTTACGATTTCAAATTTGGCTTTATAGGTAGTTCCAACATATAAAGGACGTTTAAATTCGGATACTTGCTTTAAGTAGACACTTCCCTCACCTGGAAACTCCATTCCCATTACCCTTGAAAATACACTCGCTATTAAAGCGCCATGAATTATCGGTTTCTTAAACGGAGTTGTAGCCGCATATGCCTCATCCCAATGAAGTGGATTAAAATCCCCTGATATTTTACAAAACTCATTTACTTGTTCTTGCGTGAAAGAAAACTCAATCTCATACGCATTCCCTATTTCTAACATAGTTTGATCATTTTTTGTAAAATTAAACCAAAATTTGATTCTATTTTTGTGCTATTCTAAAAATAACCAATGATTCACTTTATTCTAAATCCAAACGCTGGAACGAATTCAAGACAGAAGAAAGCTATGATTTTAGCGAAACTTCAGTCCATTCCTTCCGCTAAGATTTGGGTAACAGAGTATATGAATCATGCGACTGAACTAACTAAACTTGCCTTATCTGAAAATCCGGAGAGAATCATCGTCATTGGAGGAGATGGAACCATCAATGAAGTCGCATCGGCTATGTTGTTTACCGCTATTCCTCTAGGGATCATTCCATTGGGTTCAGGGAATGGTTTAGCTAGGCACCTAGGCATCCCATTGAATTTTGACAAAGCGTTAATTAAAGCATTAAAGGGTGAGATAATTACGATAGATGCTGGAAAATGGAATGAGCGACCGTTTTTTTGTACAGCGGGTATCGGATTTGATGCAACGGTTGCGGCTCATTTTGCCAAAAGAGGCAAGAGAGGTTTTTTCAATTACCTCTATTCTACTTTTGCCTGCATTACGAAATACAAAGCCGTCGAGATAAAGGAAAGAGGACTAGTTTATTCTTTCACTGTCGCGAATGCAAACCAATTTGGAAATAATGCCTACATATCTCCTGAATCGGATTTACAAGATGGTCATTTAGAGTCGATTGAGATAAAACCAGGCTCCTTCTTCTCCTTAGCCATTCTTGGAATAAGTCTATTTACCAAAAAGCTCCACCTAAGTAAATTGGCGAGCATTTCATCCCTAAAATCGCTCACCTTACATACTAAGGCAGGATTACCTTTTCACCTTGACGGAGAAAGTTTAGTCTTAACTACTGACAAGATCGATATCCATATTTTGCCTGCCTCACTTCAAGTGATAAAATAATTTTCTTATACTTTTTCAAGTTAAAGAATGATTAAAGCACACTAAATTTGAACAATTTTTAGAAGCAAATTTTTAGGCATTTTTTTTCGAAAAAAAACTGGATTTATTTTCGATTTCGAATTTGGAAGGACGCCTTATTTTACTATTTTTGTCTCCCCGCTTAAGAAAAATTTAATCGTTTTCTTAAAAGAAAAACCATTTGAAACTTTAAAGACGTAAACCAAGGTGAATTCCTTAAAAATTCACCCTAAGAGCTGTTTTACCCCTATTATTAATGCAAATCGAAGTAAGAGACTTGTGGAATCAATGCCTGAATATCATCAAAAATGATATATCAGAGCAAAGTTTCGCGACTTGGTTTGCACCTATTGTTCCTCTTAAGTTTCAAAACAACACTTTAACGATTCAAGTACCTTCTCAATTCTTCTATGAATGGTTAGAAGAGAAGCACGTTTCGGATTTAAGAAAGGCCATCGATTTAACTGTCGGTCGTCATGGGATGTTGGAATATTCGATTGTGATTGATAACGGAGATCGGAAGAATCCACCCATCACATTCAACCTTCCCCCTACGCATCAGGGACAAAACAACACCGAAAAGGCCGCTAACTTTCCTAACCCAGCGAAAAGCCCTTTTGAGTTAAAAAACTTAGATTCATTAGAATTAGATTCTTATTTAATTCCAAAATATACTTTTGACAAATTCATTGAAGGTGACTGTAACCGATTAGGTAGAGCTGCTGGAATGGCAGTCGCGAACAAGCCTGGTTTAACCGCCTTCAATCCCCTAATGATTTATGGTGGTGTAGGTTTAGGAAAGACTCACTTGATTCAAGCGATAGGAAATCAAATAAAGGATTCCTTCCCGGATAAGTTTGTCCTTTATGTTTCGACGGAGAAGTTTACAAATCAATTTGTCAATGCCATCAGAAACAATTCTATCGAGGCTTTCACGAACTTCTACCTTCAAGTAGATGTGTTGATCATCGATGATGTACAATTCCTATCGGGTAAAGAGAAGACGCAAGAAACGTTCTTCAACATCTTTAACCACTTGCATCAATCCGGAAAACAAATCATTCTATCCTCTGACCGCGCACCTCGCGATTTAGCTGGTATGGAAGATCGTTTACTTTCAAGATTCAAATGGGGTTTAACTGCTGATTTGCAGCAACCTGATTTTGAGACTAGAATTGCGATCATTCAGAAGAAGTTGCAAGAAGACGGAATTCAAATAGATTTTGATGTATTAGAATATTTAGCTCATTCGATTCAGACAAATGTTCGTGAACTGGAAGGAGTGATCATTTCATTAATGGCTCAAGCGTCATTAACACGCAAAGAAATCGATTTAGAATTAGCGAAGTCTACTTTAAAAAGCATTGTAAACGAGCAAGAGAAAGAATTAAGTGTGGAAAGTATCCTCGATGTGGTGACTAACCATTTCGATGTAGACATCGACACCTTACGGGGTAAATGCCGGAAGAAAGAGAATGTATTCCCTCGCCAAATTGCCATGTACATGTTAAAGGAGTTGACAAACTTACCTTTAAAGTCTATTGGATATCATTTCGGAGGAAGAGATCATAGCACGGTTATTCATGCGGTTCAAGCTGTATCTGAAGCCATGGAAACAGATCAAACGGTAGAAAAAACTATTCGAAACTTGTTTACCCGATTCAATCTCAAAGGAGTTCAATCATAAAAAAAGCGACTAATCTACATTAGCCGCTTTTTTTATCCGTATTGTTTAGTGCTTATTCCGCTACTGCGTCCTTATCTAACAAGGCACTATCATCTACTTTTACTTTGTCTTTGATCTTAGCTTCCAATTCTTCCATCAATTCTGGATTATCCTTAATTAAGTCTTTCACCGCATCGCGACCTTGACCTAAGCGATTTCCATTATAAGAGAACCAAGAACCTGACTTGTCAATTACATCTAAGTCTACCCCTAAATCAAGGATTTCTCCTGCTTTAGAAATACCTTCTCCGTACATGATATCAAATTCAACCACCTTGAAAGGAGGAGCTAATTTATTCTTCACAACCTTAACACGCGTTCTGTTACCTGTGATCGAGTCTGCACTTTCCTTGATTTGACCTGCACGACGAATATCTAAACGTACAGAAGCATAGAATTTCAAGGCATTACCACCAGTTGTTGTTTCTGGGGATCCGAACATGACACCAATTTTATCACGTAATTGGTTAATAAAAATACAGCAACAACCTGTTTTATTGATGGTTCCTGTTAGCTTACGTAATGCTTGTGACATTAAACGAGCCTGAAGACCCATTTTAGAATCCCCCATCTCCCCTTCGATCTCCGCTTTAGGAACTAAGGCAGCCACCGAGTCAATCACAATAATATCAATTGCGCCAGAAGAAATAAGGTGTTCAGCAATTTCTAAGGCTTGCTCTCCATTATCTGGTTGAGAAATCAATAGGTTTTCACAATCGATACCTAATTTCTCTGCATATGAACGATCAAAAGCATGCTCAGCATCTACGAAAGCGGCTAAACCACCAGCCTTCTGAGCTTCAGCGATCATGTGCAAAGTAAGTGTAGTTTTACCAGAAGACTCTGGTCCGTAAATTTCAACGACACGACCCCTAGGCACACCACCGATTCCCAAGGCTAAATCTAATCCTAATGATCCTGTAGAAATCACAGGCACATCCATTACTTTACTATCAGATAATCGCATTACGGTACCTTTACCATAGGCTTTATCTAATTTCTCTAACGTAGTTTGTAAAGCTTTTAACTTTTCAGCCGCCAGGCCTTGCGCATCACTAGCTTGTTTCGCCATTTTCGTTTTTTATCTAAAATTTAAGGGGCAATCGAGTATATTTGTCTTATCGTTTGGCCTATACAAAAATAGAAAATTGCCACTAATTTTTTATACAAACAATTGATAATTAATTGAGCTTTGGCATGAAAAATCAGACTCTTGTTATTTTACTTTTCTTCAGTTCTATTTTGAGCCTATTTGGCCAACAAAATAGTCCCTTACTAGCTGGAGAAAATTTAAAATACCGGATTCATTTAGGATTTATCAATGCCGCCGAAGCCACCATAAAAAGTAGCCCTGGAACAACTACCTTGGGAGATCAGACCTTACGCAAGGTCGAAATAGAAGGCAAAACCACGGGTGTGCTAGAATTATTTAGTCCATTAAGAGATTACTGGTCTGCGCAAATCGACACAGAAAGCCTTTTGCCTGTAAAAACAGAAATGCGCAAAAAAGAGGGGCGCTACCGCAAGGAAGAAACCGTTTTATATCAAATGGACAAAGGTTTTGCGCGTATCACCTCACCCCAAAACAAACCCGTTACCTCCACCATAAATGGCCCTAAAGACCTTTTAGATCTAATTTCGGCCTATTATTTCTTACGCAGCAAACCTGTATCGGAGAAAAAGCCAGGCTCACGCTGGTCAGCCCAAGTACTGGTGGATAGTAAGATTTACGAATTAGTCCTGGTTGTTCGATCTAAAGAAACGATTGAGACTGAGGCAGGCAAAAAAGCAAGTATCAAAACCAATATTTTATTACCCAAAAACAACCTTTTCAAGGAAGAAGATGCCATTCGATTGTGGATAAGTGATGACGAATACCAGGTACCCCTGAAGGTTCAGGTGAATCTAAAGATAGGTTTCCTAACCATCGACCTCATTGACTATAGTATTCAAGGGAAAAAGATTTATTTCCCTAAGGCAACTTTATAAGCCTCTAACACGCGTCCTCTGGCAAATTCGTGATTCACTATCGGTGCCGGATAAGTGAATTCTTGCAATTCAGGAACCCATTTTTTGATGTAGGCCAAAGACTGGTCAAACTTCTGAGTCTGCAAAGTCGGATTAAAAACACGGAAATATGGAGCCGCATCGCAACCAGATCCAGCTGCCCACTGCCATCCCCCATTATTTGCCGCAAAATCGAAGTCCAATAATTTCTCTGCGAAATAAGCTTCACCCCAGCGCCAATCAATCAATAAATGCTTCACTAGAAAACTAGCCACAATCATGCGCACCCGATTGTGCATAAAACCGGTGGCATTTAGTTCCCGCATACCTGCATCCACGATTGGATAACCGGTTTTACCTTCACACCAAGCTTTGAATTCGACCTCGTTATTTCGCCAATTCATTCGGTCGTATTCTTTTCTAAACGAAAGCCCTTCTGAAATATGCGGAAAATGATGCAGAATATTAAAGTAGAAATCACGCCAAATCAGCTCATTCAGCCAGACCTCAGATTTCCCTAATGCTCTGCGAACTAAAGATCGAATCGATAGGGTACCAAATCGCAAATGAACCGAGAGTCTAGAGGTTCCAGGTTTCGCAGGAAAATCACGATCCTGAGCATAGGACTTAATCAATTCATCCTGAACTTGAAGGCCAGGAAATACCAAGGCTGAGGGCTGAAAACCGATATCAGTTAAACTGGGAATGTTGAATGTACCATCAACGTAATTTGAAATCGTAGCAGAAGGAAAATTAGGTAATACCGTCTCTTGTAATAATGCCTTCCATTTCCTTGAATAAGGGGTAAATACGGTGTAAGGGGTACCAGCCCCTGAAAGCACTTCGTCTTTTTCAAATACCACCTGATCCTTAAAGGTCTCGAATTTCACTCCCTTTTCTAGAGCTAGGCCTTTGATTTTAGCATCTCTCTCAAGACCATACTTTTCATAATCGTGGTTTGTATATACTTTCACCACCTCCCATTCACTGAACAAGGAACGGAATATGGTCAATGGATCGCCGTGTTTTACACAAAGATGTCCACCGATTTGCGTGTTAATTGCTTCCAGTGCCTGGTGTATGAACTCCACACGACCGTCTTTTTTCGAAGGTAAACGATCTAAAATATTTGTATCAAAAATAAAGAGCGGTAGAACGGGTACGTCGGAAGACAAGGCTTGGAATAATCCATGATTGTCTTCTACACGTAAATCACGTCTAAACCAAAATATCGAAACTTTTTTCATGCCATATCTGTCTTAAATGGCTAAACTACGTAGATTCTGTATTGTTTCAAAAATTTACCTTGACAAGCCCCCCCTCAATATGGTATATTTGTAAATTATAAAAATTCAACCCCTCTGAGAATGAAATTATCTGAATTCAGATTTGATTTACCCCAAAACTTAATTGCCCTTAATCCTACCGAAAATCGCGAAGATGCGCGCATGATGGTAGTGAACCGTAAGAACAAGACGATTGAACACAAGAAATTCACAGATATCATTGATTATTTTGGTGAAGGTGATGTGTTAGTAACTAACAATACAAAAGTTTTTCCAGCACGTTTATACGGCAATAAAGAGAAAACAGGGGCTCAGATTGAGGTATTTTTATTGAGAGAGCTAAATAGAGAGCACCGTCTTTGGGACGTATTAGTAGATCCAGCTCGTAAGATCCGTGTGGGAAACAAGTTATATTTCGGTGATTCTGACCTAGTGGCAGAGGTAATTGATAACACGACTTCTCGTGGACGTACGATTCGTTTCTTATACGATGGGGATCATGATGCATTAATGCAAGCGATTCACGAATTAGGTGAAACACCACTTCCAGATGAGATTCGTTTCAAAAGAGCGGCTACTGAGGATGACCGTGATCGTTTCCAAACCATTTATGCAGAGCACGTAGGTGCAGTGGCAGCTCCAACAGCGGGTTTACACTTCTCTAAAATTGTGATGAAGCGCATGGAATTAAACGGCGCTCAATTCACTCCTATTACATTGCACGTGGGTTTAGGTACTTTCCGTCAGGTAGATGTAGAGGATTTGACCAAACACAAAACGGATTCAGAGCACTTCATGATCAATGAGGCAACTTGTAATTATGTGAACGAGGCAATCGATAACAAAAAACAAGTTTTGGCGGTAGGAACAACCGTGATGAAAGCATTAGAATCATCTGTTTCTGCTTCTGGTCATTTAAAACCAATTAATAGCTGGACAGATAAGTTTATCTTCCCTCCGTACGAGTTCAAAATCCCAACGGCTTTATTGACTAATTTCCATTTACCAGAATCGATTCTATTAATGATGGCTTCGGCTTTTGGTGGACATGAATTAATCACAGAGGCGTATAAACAAGCTATCAAGGAGAAATACCGTTTCTTCTCGTATGGTGATGTGATGTTAATCATCTAATAGAATTAATCGGGTTTGCTTTGAAAAAATTTGCCATCATTGTTGCAGGAGGCTCCGGCCAACGTATGAATAGTACGATTCCTAAGCAATTTCTGCTTTTACAAGGCAAACCCGTCTTATATCACACCCTGGAAGCCTTCTACAAGGCAGACCCCAAGACCGAACTTCTGGTTGTCTTGCCTGCGGAACAGTTTGATTACTGGAAATCCATCATAAGCGAATTACCTGAAATAGCTCATCGATTAGTCGAAGGGGGTGAATCTAGATTCCAAAGCAGCAAAAATGCCATAGAGGCATTAGAGGGTGAAGGAATCGTGGCCATTCATGATGGGGTTCGTCCTATGATTGAACCTGAATTAATTTCAGCTAGCTTCCAAGAAGCAGCCACTAATGGAAATGCGGTTTTAGCCGTGGCATCAAAAGATTCTGTTCGTTTTTATTCTACGGAGAAAGCTGGATTCGAACACTTAAATCGAGAGTCCATACGTTTGATACAAACGCCACAAATTTTCACTTTGAAAGACTTGAAAACAGCTTTTAAACAAGATTATTCAACAGATTTTACAGATGACGCTCGCGTTGTGGAGTCTATTGGCGTTAAAATTAACCTAGTGGAAGGCTCCTATCGAAATATAAAAATCACCACGCCTGAGGATTTAGACTTAGCTGAGGTCCTACTAAAATAATATGAAAAACACTTGGGACTGGATTGGGAAAAGCATCCTTCGCTATAAATTCCCCTTATTAGGATTTATTCTATTACTTACTGTTGGATTAGGTTTCAAGGCGAGTCAGATACAGTTGAGCTATGAATTAGCTAAAATACTTCCAAAAACAGACGAGCGTTTTCAGTTATACGAGGGATTCAAGAAGAAATATGGCGAAGATGGCGCCGTTATGGTCATCGCCGTAGAAAACGATCAAATTTTCAACCCAGAAGAATTCAAAGCATGGCGTGAGTTAAGTTCAGCTGTAAAAAAACAGCCTGGTATTAAGAACGTCCTCTCGCTGGCTACTTTACCTGAATTATACCTTGATTCGACTGAGAAGAAATTCAAAACTCGTTTATTACTCGATTCAACTGCAGTACTTAATGAGGAGAATCTGAGTCAATTTAAAACTCAATTAGGTAATCTACCCATCTACAAGAACTTCCTTTATACAGAAGATTTAAAGACACATCTGCTCCTTATCACCCTAGATCAGAAGGTAATCAATGATAAAGGGAGGATTACTTTAGTGAAAAACATTAAGGCCCTAGGCGAACAATACCAAGCAAAAATGAAGCATACGGTTCACATGACGGGTATGCCCTTCATTCGAACAGAATATACTTCACAAGTGACGAAAGAGTTAAGTCTATTTTTAGGGCTAGCCATCTTAGTTACTTCACTTATTTTACTCTTCTTCTTCCGTTCCTTACAAGTGGTATTCTTTGCGAATATTGTGGTATTAGTGGGGATTATTGCCTCTTTGGCCACGATTGTATTCTTTGGATTTAAGATTACCTTGTTGTCAGGATTAATTCCTCCGCTGATTGTGGTAATCGGTATCCCAAATGTCATTTTCCTACTGAACAAATACCACGAGACGTATTTAGCAGGAAAATCAAAAGAAGAATCCTTGATCGAAAGTGCTTCTAAGGTAGGTAGAACCTTGTTTTTAGCGAATTTAACTACCTCCATAGGATTTGGAGTGTTCGCGTTTACGGGTTCAGCGTTATTAGTTGAATTTGGTGTGGTAGCTGCCTTAAATGTGATGATCACCTTCTTCATCTCGCTGGTTCTCATTCCCATATTCTTCAGTTTCTTGGCACCTCCACAGAAGAAAGATTTGGCCCATTTTGAGTCTGTTCGTGTAAATAAATTCTTGAATCGAGTAGATGTGTGGGTTTTACACCACAGAAAGTTCATCTATGGTTTCATCTCCATTGTACTCGTTATCTCCTTTTATGGATTGACTAAAATCCAAGCTGTAGGCTACATTGTAGATGATTTGCCTCGTGATAATGCGATCTATACGGATTTAAAGTTTGTGGAAGACCGATTTAAGGGAGTTATGCCATTTGAGATTAATATTGATGCTTTTGAAAAAGGACGGGCATTGACACCTGAGCTTTTGGCAAAAATCAAGAGAACAGAAAAGTTAATCGCTAAATACCCAGAATTCACTCAAGGACTTTCCATTTTAACGGCCACTAAATACTTGTATCAGGTCTACAGAGGTGGAGATCCAAAGTATTTCACTTTGCCTGGAATTGATGAGTTAGCTAAATTAAAGGATTTCCAATCCAGCTTGAATGGCAAAAACAATTTATTCTCAGGATTCTTAGATAAAGAACAACGCTTCACTCGGGTCAGTTTCCAAATGCAAGATGCCGGAACCGTACGAACAAGAGCTTTATTTGATGAAATTCAACCCAAAATCGATAGCATTTTCAGAACAGATATCGAAACGGGGGAATTATTACCAAAAGGTGATAAGCCAGGATATCAAGCGGATGTGACAGGTAATTCGGTCATTTATGCCTTCCAAACAGAATATTTGCAAGTCAACCTCATCGAGAGTACGATTACAGCCATTGTGTTAATCTGTATTTTGATGGCGCTATTATTTAGGTCTTGGAAAATGGTCTTAATCTCTACCCTACCCAGTTTAATTCCTCTGATCATCACGGCGGGCTTAATGGGTTATTTTGGGATTGCGTTAAAACCAAGTACGATTTTAATCTTCTCGATTGCCTTTGGTATTTCTAGTGATGGGACTATTTATTTCCTAACTCGCTACAAAGAAGAATGGGGGAAAAATAATAAAAACATCCAAAAAGCGGTACAGACTACTATTTTAAAAACAGGCGTTTCTATGTTTTATACGGCGATGATTCTGTTTTTTGGGTTCTTCATCTTCACAGCTTCGACATTTAAAGGGACTCAGGCACTTGGAATTTTAGTTTCTGTGACGCTTTTGATGGCCATGATTTGTAATTTAATCTTACTTCCGGCCTTCTTATTGGGCTTAAATAAAAAGGAGATATCCACCATTTTAGAAGAAGATTTGTAAATGGCTGAGAATAAACCGTCATTGTATACTTTATCGTTCTTCTTACTTTGCCTGAGTAATTTCTTGTTTTCGGCGAGTTTCTCCATGATTATTCCGGAGCTTCCTGATTATTTAGCTAGCTTGGGTGGCAAAGAATACATCGGATATACCATTGCTTTATTTACACTAGCCGCTGGCCTTTCTAGACCCTTTTCTGGTAAATTGACTGATCATGTGGGTCGGATTCCAATCATGGCCTTCGGCTCCTTGGTTTGTTTCATTTGTGGAGGGCTTTACCCCCTATTACATACGGTTCAGGGATTTTTGTTTCTCCGCTTTATTCATGGCATGTCTACGGGGACTAAGCCTACTGCTACGGCCGCATATGTTGCTGACGTGATTCCAGAGGATCGAAGAGGCGAAGCACAAGGAAGTTTAGGGATCTTTACTGCGACTGGAATGTCCATTGGTCCAGCTATTGGAAGTTTTTTAGCTTCGACTTATGGTTTAGACCAAATGTTCTACATCTCTTCCGTATTCGCTTTAGCCTCCATCCTTATTTTGAGTCGGATGAAGGAAACTTTACCTCCTACGATGAAATCCCGGCTTAAATTATCTCTATTCAGAATTGGATGGAAGGATGTATTTGAGCCTAAAATAATACCGGTATTTTGGATCATGTTATTCGTTTCCTTTTCTGCTGGGGCGATGATTACCTTAATTCCTGATACCTCCAAAATTGTAGGGTGGACAAATAAGGGCTTATATTTTACCATTTACACCGTCTCCTCTATCGTTATTCGTTTCTTCTTTTCAAAAGCATCCGATCAATATGGACGTATTCCCGTGTTAATTTTTGGCTGTTTTATGCTAAGCCTCTCGATGTTTTTATTGGTGTTCTCCGCTAATTCCTATTTGATGATCATATCAGCCATTATTTATGGGGTAGCCTGGGGTTTTAATACACCCACACTCGCCGCTTGGACAAATGATTTGGGCGACAAAAATCATATGGGACGTGCGATGGCAACCATGTACATTGCCTTAGAGGCTGGTATTGGAATAGGCGCTTATGTTTCAGGAGAAATCTACCAAGGAATTCCAAATCACATTCCTATTCCGTTTTTAATCGCCGGATTATTATCTTTACTCGCATTCCTACTTTTGTGGAAGAAAAAACAAGCATGGACCTATGGAATTTAGCGACTACTTAGTTCAGAAAAATATTTGTTCCACTAGCTTTTCAGCTGGAGATCCTAACTTGTTTCAAACTTGGTCTAGCACATATAATCTTCTGCATCCTGCCAGTTTTACAGAACAAAACAAGTTCATTATCAACAAAATCCGAAGAAAATATCCTTTAAAAAAGGAGTAATAAGGGCAAGTATTCGTCTTTATATTTGTAAATAACCGGAAAAACATGGTACTATTTAAATAATTGATTCTGTCTTTTATTTGAAATGTGCTAATTCCGGAGATTTGTAAAAATTAATACGCAAGACAATGCCAGAAAACAATTTACAGAACTTGTTCCCATCAGCCGGACAAATCCCAAAAGAATACGATTTAACGCAACCCATCGAGCAAAAAGAATACCTGGTCAATGGAGAGATGCGTCAATGGAAAGGTAAAACGCAAGACGTTTGGTCTCCAATCTATGTAAAAACAGATAAAGGTTTTGAGCAAAAACGAATCGGGTCCTATCCTATCACGGATGCGGCAGATGCCATGGAAGTTTTGTATGCTGGCGTAAAAGCTTATTCAAATGGTCGTGGCGAATGGCCTTCAATGACCGTTGCGCAAAGAATCGAGTGTGTAGAGAAATTCACACAAAAAATGATTCAAAAGCGCGATGAGGTAGTCAAATTGTTAATGTGGGAAATCGGTAAATCATTAGGCGATTCTCAAAAAGAATTTGATCGTACTGTTCAATACATTTATGACACCATCGGTGCCTTAAAAGACATCGACCGCAATTCCTCCACTTTCTTAATCGAAGAAGGAATCATCGGTCAAGTAAGACGTTCTCCATTAGGAGTTGTTCTTTGTATGGGACCATTCAATTACCCTTTGAATGAAACCTTTACTACCCTAATTCCTGCCCTAATTATGGGTAACATTGTTTTATTCAAACCACCGAAACACGGTACCTTATTACACTACCCATTATTAGAGGCCTTTAAAGATTCTTTCCCAGCCGGTGTTATCAACACCTTATATGGCCGCGGAAACTCGATTATCCCTCAATTAATGGAATCAGGTAAAATCGACGTTTTAACCTTAATCGGTTCGTCTAAAGTGGCGGATAAGTTAAAGAAGATGCACCCGAAAGTGAATCGTCTACGTGCCATCTTAGGTCTTGATGCAAAGAATGCGGCGATTGTAACCGAAAGCGCAGACTTAGATTCAGCGATAAATGAATGTCTTTTAGGATCTCTATCCTTCAATGGACAACGTTGTACAGCCGTTAAAATCATCTTTGTTCACAAATCCCTTGCAGATAAATTCAATGAAGGTTTAGCTAAAAAGATTGAAGCGTTAAAATTAGGTATGATGTGGGAGCCTGGTGTGCAAATCACTCCACTTCCTGAGCCTAATAAACCAGCTTATCTAACTGAATTAATCGAAGATGCGAAGTTACATGGCGCGAAGGTGATGAATGAGCATGGTGGTGAGAACTTTAAATCTGTCTTCTTCCCTGCCTTATTATACCCAGTGAATAGCAAGATGAAGGTTTGGCATGAGGAGCAATTTGGACCCGTGGTTCCAGTTGTACCTTTTGAAAACTTAGACGAGCCGATTGATTATATCCACGAATCATCACATGGTCAGCAAGTGGCTATTTTTGGTACGGATGTAAACCAAATCTCTGAATTGATTGATGCCACCGTGAATCAAGTTTCTCGTGTAAACATCAATGCACAATGTCAACGTGGACCAGACTCCTTCCCGTTCACAGGGCGTAAAGACTCTGCAGAAGGTACTTTATCAGTAACTGCGGCATTACGTTCTTTCTCTATTCGTACTGTAGTGGCTACAAAAGCGACTCAATCGAATAAGGACATCGTGAATGCGATCGTTGAGAACCAACAATCGAACTTCTTATCGACTAGATTTATCTTGTAAACTAGTGATTTAGATAAATAAAAAGGCCAGCGCTTTCGTGCTGGCCTTTTTTATTGTTAAAGTAAATTATTTCAAAGCTGCTCTTTGGGCTTTCACCGCAGGATCAGTAATAAACTCATCATAAGTCATCAACTTATCTAATTGACCTTTAGATCCAATTTCAATCACACGATTAGCTACCGTATTCGTTAATTGGTGGTCATGGCAAGTAAACAACATCGTTCCTGGGAACTCAATCATACCATTGTTTAAGGCAGTAATTGATTCTAAGTCCAAGTGATTCGTAGGCTCATCAAACAACAATACGTTCGCACCTGATAACATCATGCGCGAGAACATACAACGTTGTTTTTCACCTCCAGAGATTACTGTACACTTTTTCAAGGCCTCATCTCCTGAGAATAACATACGACCGAGGAAACCACGGATGAAACTTTCATCTTTCTCCGTCGAATATTGACGTAACCAATCCACTAGATTCAAGGAATCATCCTCGAAATATTTGGCATTATCATTAGGCAAATAAGTCTGCGTCGTCGTTACTCCCCACTTAAATTCACCTGTGAAATTCGTGTTTTCACCTGCAAGAATGTCTAATAAGGCGGTGATGGCTAAGGAGTCCTTAGCTAATAAGGCCACTTTATCCCCTTTATTAATGGTAAACGAAAGATTCGTAAATAACGGAGCACCATCTTCTGTAGTAGCTGAAAGGTTCTCTACACTTAATAGTTGATCGCCGGCCTCTCTTTCAGGCTTGAAATTAATGAATGGATACTTACGAGAAGATGGCTTGATGTCATCCACTTGCAGTTTATCCAACATTTTTTGACGAGAAGTCGCTTGTTTCGACTTCGCTACGTTAGCCGAGAATCGACGTATAAATTCTTCTAATTCCTTGCGCTTTTCATCCGTCTTTTTGTTTTGATCCGCACGCTGACGAGCAGCTAATTGTGATGATTCATACCAGAAAGTATAGGTACCACCATATAATTGAATCTTGCCAAAATCTAAGTCAGCGATGTGTGTACACACATTATCCAAGAAGTGACGATCGTGAGAAACCACGATCACCGTATTTTTGAAGTTCATCAAATAACCCTCTAACCATAAAATGGAATCAATATCCAAGTTATTCGTAGGCTCATCTAATAACAGAATATCCGGGTTACCGAATAAAGCTTGAGCTAATAAAACCTTTACTTTGTCAGATCCATTTAAATCTTTCAATAAAGTATAATGTAAATCCGCAGAGATACCTAAACCACTAAGCAAAGAACCTGCCTCCGACTCCGCTTCCCAACCATTTAACTCAGCAAATTCAGCTTCTAAATCTGCCGCTTTATTTCCATCCTCTTCTGTGAAATCCTCTTTCAAATAAATCGCATCCTTCTCTAACATAATGTCATATAGGCGTTTATTACCCATAATGACCGTCTGCAATACTTCTACCTCCTCGTATTCGAAATGATTTTGCTTCAAAATCGACATACGTTCTCCTGGATTCATCGAAACAGAACCTGTTTGCGATTCAATTTCACCCGATAAAATCTTTAAGAAGGTCGATTTTCCGGCCCCATTTGCACCGATTAAACCATAACAGTTACCCTCGGTAAACTTGATATTCACTTCTTCAAAAAGAACTCTTTTCCCAAAACGTAGGGACACATTAGATACTTGCAACATAGGAACTGGATTAAATAGGGTGCAAAATTACTAATTTTGAAGGCGATTATCATATTTTTTTTGCAATTTCGAATCGAATATTAGACTATGGATCCTTCGATTTCAAGTGAAACCTTGCAGCTTCGACTAAGTGCGGAGAATTTTCGGGAGCAATTATTAGCTCAACCGAAGAAGGATCCCCGTGTTGTATCCGTTCAGATTGAAATCTCAAATGAACATTTCTTACTCATTCCGCAGAGCTACGATTCGGTCACTTATCGCTTAGGATTTTTAGAAAAAGCGCTGGGAGAACATGCCTTGGTGGGAAAAGAGATTCACGTTCAACCTATAGAGCAGGAAGGAGCTAATCTTGTTTTTTTAGTCCCAAGCGACTGGAAAGACCTTATTTCAGCGCATTTCCCCTTTGCTAAAATAGAATACACTCACCTGCTAGCAAAATGTTTGATGAAGAAGGAGCAGCAATTAACGCTGTTTGTATTCGGGAATTTAGCTTTTGCGAGTCTTTATCAGTCTCAAAAATTACAATTAGCGAATGTATTCCCTTTTGAAACTTCTATTGAATTAGCCTTTTATTTACAATCTATCCGTGACGCCTTTTCATTAAACTGGAATTTGTATCCTCCCCTTTTGGTAGCAGGATCAGAAGAAATTTCAGATGCTCACCTTTATCAAATCCCTTATGTCTCATCCTAAAAAAGCATTTTTCCCTGGTTCGTTTGATCCATTTACGAAAGGACATGAAGATATTGTGTTGAGAGCCTTAGCGCTTTTTGACGAGGTAATTATCGGTATAGGCCAAAACTCCTCTAAATCACGCTACTTCCCTCTGGATAAAATGGAAGAATATATTCGCAAGACATTCGAAGGAAAGCCTGTGAGTGTGGTGACCTATCAAAATCTTACAGCCAATGTGGCTCATGAATATGGAGCAAAATTTATTGTCAGAGGATTAAGAAATACGACAGATTTCGAGTATGAAAACTCAATTTCACAAGTGAATAGACACATTCACAATGAACTAGAAACGGTGTTTTTGATCACATCTCCGCATCTAGCCCCGATCAGCTCGACGATTATCCGCGATTTACACCGTTATGGAAGTCCTGTGGACCAATATCTCCCGTATAGCTTAGATTAATTTAGACTTCTCGATAACATAACGTATAGATGAATACGTATTTGTGAGTGCTTGAATTTGCTTTTTGTCATTTAGCCACTCTACCTTTTCGATTCCTTCTTCGATTTGTGGGATCAATTTCCCTGTAAAATTAGTCTTCATCGCATACCAACGCGTTTTCTTCAAGACTAACTTGTTTTTGTGTGTATAGGTATGGTACGTAGTACAAATCTTATTACCTAACTCAGCTTTCACATTGCATTCTTCCTCCACCTCTCTAACGGCTGCAGTTTCGAATTTCTCGTTCTTCTCTAACTTTCCTTTTGGCAAATCCCATTTACCTAAACGAAACATCCATAAGACTTCTTGTTGTTGATTAACCACCACACCCCCAGCTGCTTCAACTAAAGAATACATCTTGATAATGCGTGATTTATAGGTCTTACGATCGTCAACGATTATATAAAGCGCATGGAAATGAACACCCGATTTAGCATGAAGATTCATTAACATCTTCTCGACTTGCTCAATACTGGCATTGATAATGCAGGTATGTCCACTGAAATTCTCCACTTTCAAGGGAGAAAGTCGAGCATCCAGGACTAAATCAAAATCCTCTTTAGATGGAATCGCACCTAACTCTTTCTTCTTCACGATTCTGATCGGTCGATCATCAATAAAAATTACCATCTTTTCAATTTTGTGAGGCAAAAATAGAATTAAATAGTGAAAGATAAACTGAATAAATTATTTTTGTATATAATAATTAACAAACGCCCCTCATGCAAAATTTGACAATTCCACAAGAAGTAGCCCAACACCTTTTAAAGATCCAAGCAATTCAATTACGCCCAGATCAACCTTTTACTTGGGCTTCTGGATGGAATTCTCCCATTTATTGCGACAATCGCGTATCCTTATCTTTTCCAGAGGTTCGTACTTATATTAAAAATTGCCTTTCTGCCGCAGTTAAGGCTTATTTCCCTCAAGCTGATATCATCGCAGGAGTAGCAACAGCTGGTATTGCACAAGGTGCACTTGTATCAGATTTCTTAGATCTTCCCTTCTGTTATGTTCGTCCTGAGCCTAAAAAACATGGGATGGGAAATCAAATTGAGGGTAAAATTGAAAAAGGCCAAAAAGTGGTCTTAATCGAAGACCTCATCTCCACGGGAGGTAGCTCCTTAAAAGCAGCAGAGGCACTACGTGAGGCTGGTGTCGAGGTATTAGGCATGGTAGCAATTTTTACTTACGGGTTCGAAATTGCGACTGAAAACTTCAAGAATGCTAACATTCCATTATACACGTTAAGTGATTATAATGCACTAATTGAGGAAGCTGTTAAATTAGATTACGTGACGGAAACGCAATTATTAACACTTCAAGATTGGCGAATTTCTCCTAGCACTTGGAGAAAATAATCAAACCAACATATATCCATCACCATTAGTAGGCTGAATCATACCCATCAGGGCTAAATTTAGCAGTATTAATGATAAATCCATTTGCTCGATTTCCGATCGATAGGCTAAGTCGTTAAAAGACAATTGTCCTTCTCGGTGTAAAAGGGACAATACGGCGGACTCGTTTAAGGTGAATAATTTATTGCCTAAATCAGGGTGCAAAGCGAGTCTATCCGCTGCTTTTTGCCAGTTTAACTCTTGCATCAGATCTTCCCAGGAGGTGTAAATCATCGCTTTATTACTTCTGATTAATTGATTGCAGCCAATTGAGAAGGGGCGATTTAAACTTCCCGGTACTGCAAACACATTTCGATCATAGTTAAATGCATAATCAGCGGTAATCAATGCCCCTCCTTTTTCTGCCGCCTCTACGATGACGGTTGCATCTGAAATACCCGCAATAATTCGATTTCGAACCGGAAAATGATAAGCAGTGGGTGGAATATGAGGCGCATATTCAGATAGCAGCGCTCCATTTTGCAATAAAGGCTGGACAAAGGATCCATTTTCCACTGGATAAATATGCCTAAATCCTCCGGCTAAAACTGCAATGGTAGGTACCTGATTTTCTATACAAGCCTTGTGAAGCGCAATGTCGATGCCTCTAGCAAATCCACTGACCAGAACAACCTCATCTTTTCGGGCAGCCTGGACGAGATCAACCGTCACTTTTTTGCCCACATCACTCGCATGTCGCGTACCTACGACGGCAACTAGTCGATGACTATTTAAATCCACTGGACCCTTTTTAAAAAGAATCAAGGGCGAGTCATAGAGATGTTTTAAGCGTTGCGGGTAACCAGAATTTTCAAAAAACAGAATTTCAACTTGATCTTCTTCGCAAATCAGAAACGTTTTGTAGGCTTCCTCTAAGACAGCGGCAGCGGACTGACTAAAAGCTGCTAATCGAAATATATCTGAAAGATGGGGATAAAATGAGGCTAGTTTGCGGCCTTTGACGGGACCTACGTCTGGTAGATAGGTGAGCGCTATTTGATAAACTTGAGGCGGATACGTGGTTTTCATCGGATGATTTTTC